>DASQAY010000224.1:0-6267 GCA_035635515.1 Candidatus Eiseniibacteriota bacterium
GACATACCGCCACCATCGATAGGCACCCCGCCATGGTGGCTGGGCCTCGCCGCGGGCATAGCGGAGGACCAGATCCGTCATGTGCTCCAGCACCCAGCCGAAGCTCTCCTCCTTGATGGAGAAGTTGTCAAAGTCGGGCGCGGGATTGAGGAAGTCGATGGCATACAGCGTGTCGTCCTTGACGGCGAACTCGACCGTGTTCATGTCGTAGCCGAGCGCTTCACACAGTCGCCCGGCGTCGGCCACCGCCCGCTCGCGCAGCCGCCCGGTCACCGGCTGGTCGGTGGCATAGCGCTCGGCAAACGCCACTTTGGGGTTGTAGCGGATGGGCAGGATGTGCTTCCGGCCGATGCAGATGCAGCGAACGTAGTCATCCCAATCGATGAACTCCTGCAGGATCATGGTCTTCTCGCCGCTGGTGTCGTAAGCGCGGATCAGGTCGTCCACCGAATGGACCAGGTGCACCTCCTTCCAGCCGCCGCCGGTGTTGGGCTTGAGGATGGCGGGCAGGCCCGTGTACCGGACGATGGCCTCCCAGTCGAGCGGATACTGCAGGTTGCGCAGCGACCGCTCCGGGTCGATGTCCGGGACGTACGCCTTGTTGGGCAGCACCACCGTCCGCGGCACCGCCACGCCCAGCTTGCGGGCGAGGGTGCATTCGAAGAACTTCTCATCCGCTTCCCACCAGAAGGGATCGTTGACCACCACCGTGCCCAGCAGCACGGCGCTCTTGAGATAGGCCCGATAGAAGGGCACTTCGTGAGAGATCCGGTCCACGATGACGGCGTAGTCGGTGGCGTGCAGCTCGCCGGTCCCGCCCAGCACGGCCAGCTCCGCCTCGATGCCGTCCTCGCGTCCGTGCTTGTTAACCAGGTCGAGGAACGGCTTGGGAAAGGTGTTCTCTTTCCCGACCAGCAGACCGACCTTGGCTGGGGTCGACCGGCTCGAACTCGCATCTTGGGCGCGGCTGCGAGCGACCGGGGCGTCGTCTCCTGCGCGCGCTCGGTCACGCATCATCCAGATGCGCTCCCTCACGTGCTCGTCGCCTCCTTCCGCTCATCTCGCCCCGCATCCCAACCTGCTTCGTCCGACCGGTCGACCCCGGCCTAGACATAGCGCCGCATCATCTCTTTCCAGTAGGGCCAGTCGTGCGACCAGCCCGACCAGAGGTCAAGCCAGACGTCGACCCCCTTCTCCCGGAGCAGCATCCCCACCCGGACCGAATCCTCCACGTTGGGATCCGCCTCCCCGGTGGCGATGACCTTCTTGGTCATGCGGCGCATCGGCGCCAGGTAGGCCTCGTCTCGGAGGCCCGGCAGGAACGCCACCGGGTTGCTGAAGTAGACGTCGTCGTCGAAGTAGCCGTCCAGCCAGCGCTGGGTGTTATACGCGCCGGAGAGGCCGATGAAGCCGGCAAACCGGTCCGGGTGGCGGAGGGCCAGCAGGACGGCGTGCATGGCCCCCAGCGACGTGCCCACCGTGACCGGGGAGGCGGGCAGGCGGGGCAGGAGCTCGTCCAGGACGTAGCGCTCGTATTGGAGCTGGCGCTGGAGCCGTTCCCGGGGGGCCTTCCCGGTCGCGTACCAGGATTCGCCGTCCACCCCGTCGGCGCACCAGAGCTGGATGAAGCCGGCGTCGATCTTGTCGCCCAGGGCCGCGATCATGCCGAAGTCTTCCCACTGGTAGAAACGGGCCTGGGAGGTGGGGAAAACGAGCAAAGGCAGGCCACGGTCGCCGAACCGGAGCATCTCCATATCCCGCCCCAGCGCCGGGCTCCACTCCCGGCGGTACTCCCTCAACCCCTCTCCTCCTCCGCAACTCAATATGCTATAGGGTGGGCAAGCGGGGTCGCGCCCCGCAAAACGCCGTACTGAGGGAGGAAGGGAGCATGATCTACTCGAATCGCTGGCGCCTGTCGGCCCTGGCGGTCCTGGCTGTGGCACTGACGGCGTGTGGCGGGGGGACGTCGACCGGCCCCAGTCCGTCGCCGACCCCCAGCGCCTCGCCGCAGGGCATCAAGACGCCGACCAACCTGGTCAAGGCTGGCACGCTGACGTTCCTGTCCGACACCACCTACCCGCCGCAGGAGTCGATCGACACCGCCACCAACAAGGCAGTCGGCTTCGACGTGGACGTCGCCAACGCGATCGCCGGCAAGATGGGACTGACAGCCACCATCCAGACGGCCGACTTCTCCACCATCATCGATGGGCTGCTTGCGAAAAAGGCCGACGCGATCATCTCGGCCATGTCGATCACGCCAGAGCGTTCCAAGAAGGTCGCCTTCGTCGGGTACTTCTCGGCCGGCCAGTCGATCCTGGTCCGCAAGGGCAATCCGCTTGGGATCAGCGCGCTGAAGGACCTCTGTGGCCGCAAGGTGGCCGTCCAGGTGACGACCACCGAGCAGGACACCCTGAACGCCGAAAATGCCGGGGACTGCAAGAGCAACAAGATCACGATTCAGACATTCCCGGCCGACACGGACGCCGTCCAGAAGCTCAAGATCGGTGCGGTGGACGCGGCCATGGACGATTCACCGGTGGCCGCCTACTACGTCTCCCAGGATCCAAACTCCTTCGAGCTGGGTGGGACGCCCGTGCAATCGGCTCCCGAAGGGATCGCCATCGACCCGAACAACAAGGAGGTCTTGCAGGCCGTCCAGCAAGCGATGCTCGCCATCTTCGCCGACGGCACCTACCACAAACTGCTGGTCAAGTGGAACATGCTCGACGGAGAGATTCAGGCCTCGCAGATCGTCCAGTCTCCCAGCCCGTAGCAGCTGAGAAGAGGGCATCAAGAGAGGGCGCGAATCGTGTGATTCGCGCCCTTTGCCTTTGAGCTGAGATGGGCACCACGCTCCGGCCGGCGCCGCTGGACAGCGCCCCACCAACGCAAGCTCGGGGCGCGATGGTGGACCGCGACGCCTGGTTCTATATCAACATCGGGCTGAGTGCCCTGGGCTTGCTGCTGGTCGCCGGCCTGCTGTACTCGGTTCTCAGTCCGACTCAGCTGTACCGGTTCTGGCTGCGGACGTTCCACCACCCCCTGCCCTTCAACATCCCCTACTTCCGGTACTTCTTCACGTTGCCGCAGGCGTGGCGCGGCGTTCGCTACACCTTCATCCTGGCCATCCTGGCGCAGACCAGCGGCATCCTCCTTGGCCTCTTCGCGGCCCTGATGCGGACGTCGCGCATTGCGTTGCTGCGGGGGCTCTCCTGGCTCTACATCTGGGTCTTCCGTGGGACGCCAGTCCTGTTGCAGATCTACCTGGTCGCCAATGCGTTGCCTCTCCTGCTGCTCTCCATGGACACCGACCCGACGGGCCACGGGTGGATCGGCCGGCTGGCCGTCGTCATCGGCTCGAACGCCTTTTCCTCGGGGTACATCGCCCTCTCTCTCAACGAGGGCGCCTACATGTCGGAGATCGTCCGGGCCGGGATCGAATCGATCGACCGCGGCCAGATGGAGGCTGCCAAGGCGCTGGGCATGACCTATCCGCTGGCGATGCGCCGGATCATCTTGCCCCAGGCGCTCAAGGTGATCATCCCGCCCACGGGCAACGAGTTCATCTCCATGCTGAAGACGACGTCGCTGGTCTCCGTGATCGGCCTGCAGGAGTTGATGCTCGTCTCGCTGCAGACAGCCGCCCACAGCTTCAACTTCCTGGAAGTCTTCACCGCAGCCGGCATCTACTACCTGGCTGTGACCACGGTCTTGACCATGGTGCAGTCACAGATCGAACGACGGGTCGGAGAGCGCCGGGCGGACGTCCGCCGCGGCCCGTTCGACAACTTGCGACGGCTCTTCCTGGGGTCGGGATCGCCGCGAACGGCAGCGGCCCCGGCCTTGCCTCCCAAGGAGGCCCGGTAGCCAATGCCGATGGTCCAAGCCCGAGGGGTGCACAAGTTCTTCCATCACCTGCACGTACTGCGTGGCGTCGACCTGGATGTCGAACGGGGCGAAGTCGTGGTCATCCTGGGCGCCAGCGGTTCGGGGAAGACGACCTTCTTGCGCTGTCTCAACCACCTGGAGAAGATCGACGGGGGCCGGATCACGGTCAATGGTCACCTGATGGGCTATCTGGAGCGGGATGGCCGCCTGGTCGAGCAGAAAGAACGCCTGGTGGCCCGGCAGCGGGCTGAGATTGGGATGGTGTTCCAGCGCTTTAACCTCTTCCCGCACATGACGGCCATCGAGAACGTGATCGAGGCGCCCATCCGGGTGAAGGGGCTGGACCGGAAGTCCGCCCTGGCGCGCGGCCGCGAGCGGCTGGCCAAGGTGGGATTGGCGGAAAAAGCGGACGTCTATCCGCACCAGCTGTCGGGCGGCCAGCAGCAGCGGGTCGCCATTGCCCGCGCCCTGGCCATGGACCCGGCGCTGATGCTCTTCGACGAACCCACCTCGGCGCTCGACCCGGAACTGGTGGGGGAAGTCCTCAAGGCGATGCGCCAGCTGGCCGAGGAAGGCATGACCATGATCGTGGTCACCCACGAGGTGGGGTTCGCCCGTGAGGTCGCCCACCGGGCGGTGCTGATGGACGCCGGGACCATCCTGGAGGAGGGCCCACCGGCCGAGTTCTTCACCCGGCCGCAGCATCCCCGCACCAAGCAGTTCCTGTCGAGCATCCTCTAACGTGGATTCGGGTTTAGGCCCGATCGCCTACGCTAGAGGCGAGGGGCGACAAGGAGGGTGCCGTGAGCGTGGACGGCGACCGGAACGATTTCGGCTTCATTCGAGACCTCGGCCAGCAGCTCCGGGTGGACAGCATCCGCTGCAGCACGGAGGCCGGGTCCGGCCATCCGACGTCATCGATGTCCGCCGCCGACCTGATGGCGGTGCTGATGGCGCGCCACCTGCAGTACGACTGGTCGAACCCGCAGGAGCCCAACAACGACCACCTGATCTTTTCCAAGGGCCACGCCTCGCCGCTCCTCTACTCGATGTTCAAGGCGGCCGGCGCCATCAGCGACGACGAGCTACTGACCTTCCGGAAATTCGGATCGCGCCTGCAGGGGCACCCGACGCCGGTCATCCCGTGGGTTGACGTTGCCACCGGCTCCCTGGGGCAGGGCCTCCCCATCGCGGTGGGGGTGGCGCTGGCGGGCCGCTACCTGGACACGCTGCCCTTCCATGTCTGGGCGCTGTGCGGCGACAGCGAGCTGGCCGAGGGCTCCATCTGGGAGGCCTTGGACAAGGCCGCCTTCTACGGGCTGTCCAACCTGACCGCCATCTTCGACATCAACCGGCTCGGCCAGCGCGGTCCGACGGAGCTGCAGTGGAACACGGAGGCGTACAAAGCCCGGGTGGAGGCCTTCGGCTGTCGGGCCACCGTGATTGATGGCCACGACCTGGCCCAGATCGACGGCGCCCTGGGCGAGGCCCGCGATACCGCCGGCCGGCCCACCGTGGTGATCGCGCGCACGCTCAAGGGCAAGGGGTTCAGCGAGATCGAGGACAAGGAGGACTGGCACGGCAAGCCGCTGCCCCCCGACATGGCGCAGCGGGCCATCAAAGAGCTGGGCGGAATCCGCGACCTTCGCGTCAAGGTGGCCACGCCGGAGCACGGCGAGCCGGCCATCCAGCACGACGGTTCGGCCCGGGTCGAGCTCCCCGTCTACGAGAAGGGCGCCAAGGTCGCCACCCGCAAGGCCTACGGCGACGCGTTGAAGGCCCTGGGCGCGCGCCCCGACGTGGTGGCCATGGACGGCGAGGTCAGCAACTCCACCCATGCCGACGAGTTCAAGAAAGCCTATCCGGATCGCTTTTTTGAGATGTACATCTCGGAGCAGCAGCTGGTGGCGACCGCCGTGGGGATGAGCGTCCGCCACTATGTCCCCTTCGCCTCGACCTTCGCCGCCTTCTTCAGCCGCGCCTACGACTTCATCCGGATGGCGGCCATCTCGCGGGCCAACATCCGGCTCTCCGGCTCGCACGCGGGGGTCGAGATCGGCCAGGATGGGCCGTCCCAGATGGCGCTGGAGGACCTGGCGGCCATGCGGTCCATCGAAGGGTCGACCGTCCTCTACCCGTCGGACGCGACCTCGGCGGTGCACCTGGTCAAGGAGATGGCCGACCGGCAGGGCATCGTCTACATGCGCACCACCCGGGGCGCCTACCCCGTGCTTTACGGCGCCGACGAGCGGTTCCCGGTGGGCGGATCCAAGGTAATCCTGAGTAGTGACGACGATCGGGTGGCGCTGATCGGAGCCGGCGTGACGCTGCATAACTGCCTGGAGGCTGCCAGGGAGTTGGCGGCGGAAGGCATCA
>DASQAY010000225.1:0-2113 GCA_035635515.1 Candidatus Eiseniibacteriota bacterium
GGTCCGGCGATCAGCTCCGCCCCGCCGCGCACCCTCTGGCCGGTGAGGGCTCGGAGCCGCGAGAGCCGGTGCAGCGTGTCAAGCCTCAGGTCGAACTGGGCGTCCTCACCGCTCGGCATCCGAAGGCCCAGCTTCACCCGGCTGGTCACCGCCGCGATGGCGGCCAACAGCATGCCTGGGTCGAGTGCCGGGTGTTTGACTTCGAGCCAGAGGGAGTGCACGCCGGCCTCCTCCAACGCCCGGGCGTCGGCCAAGTATTCACCCGCGTCCCCGAGCCAGGTCGGCAGCATGACCCCGACAGTGACCACAGCCCCCAGAGCTTATAACTCCTCCCCGTCTCAGGATTTCCCGCCCCTCAGGGGGAGGGTCAGGGAGGGGGATGATCATCTGCCCCGGGCTCCCGCTCGGACGACCTCTTGGCCAAATGAAAGGGGCCTCGCCCCGCGGGCGAAGCCCCTCGTCAACCGAGGCTGATTTAGCTGGTCCGAATGTCGCCGCGATTGCCGCCGCGATCATCGGAAGCATTCTTCCAGTGATGCTGGATCAGTTGCTGATCCGATGAGCTGTAGTTGAACAGGAAGGTCGTGACATCGTAGGTGCTGACTCCAAACACCGTGCTCACGAAGTCCTTCGTGGTGCCGCAGGTCGCGGTGGTGCAAACGGCGTCCCGGTTGAGGGTCCCGCCGATGACGCTGATCAGGAAGTAACCCTGGAACCGTCCCTGGATCCCGGCCTTCACCGCGTGCGTCGTAGCGCCGTTCTCACAGGCACCCGGGCTCAAGCCGGCACGGGTGGTAAAGGTGGCGTCCTTGAAGAACTCGACCACGCGGGCGGTCCGGTCCTCGTTGGTCACCACCGTGAAGAAGCGATTGTAGGTGTCGTCCGCCCAGTCGTTGCCGCAGGTCCCGGAGTCGGGTGACCCGCTGGCGAACGGACCGAAGTGCAGGGTGCCGTGAGCGGAAGGATCCGCCCCGGCCTGGTTGTCCTGACTGCCATGGATGGAACCGTGGCCGTGCGGTTTGGGCGAGGAATGCGTGTTACCGGCCGCGGCGGCGCCGACGTTCAAGGCGACCACCAAAGTGACGCTGGTGGCAAGCGCACACAGGGTGCGATGCACGAGGTTTCCTCCTCTGACGTGGGATCTATCCGAGAGAACGGCGGGCCCAGAGGGCACAGTACGTCCCAGCGGAAAGCGTTACGCCGCCGTGACGGCGGGCCGCTCTGGGTCGCGGTTCCGTTAACTTTGCGCGCTGAAGATGACCACCGCCCGGAGGGCGAGCACCCCGAGCAGCACCAGGATGGGAGCCAGGGTCGGGGAGAGCCGCTGGCGCCAGGCGGGACGCCAGTGCACCAGGAGGGGCACCACCGTCCCCAGCAGCACCACCAGCCAGAGCACCAGCCACCCGCCGCTGAGCACGCGGGAGAGCACGCCGCCCAGGGTCACGAAGAAGAGCGCAATCAGGACCAGCTCCAGGATGATGAAGTAGCGATCGGCCTCCAATAATTTCTGGTCAGTCGCCGCGGCTTCCAGCCGGCGCCGGGTGAGCAGCAGCACCAGCGCGCTGGCGCCGCTCAGACCGGAGGCCAAAAAGAGCCCGCCGAGAGTCCAGCTGTCGCTCCAGACCGGCTGGTTACTGACCGCCAGCAGCACGCCCGTGTAGGCCGAGACGAAAAGCGCGAACAGCGCCCCCACCATCATGAGGACCCGGCCCAGCAGGGTACCGGCCACCCGGGCGACGCGGGGCAGCAGTGCGGGGGTGGAGCGCGTTTCGCCCAGGGCCACCACGAACATCGCGGTACTGAAGATCCCGTAGATCAACAGCGCCCAGGCGCCCACCGACATCGGGGACCAGGCTTTGAAGACCAGGCCGGCGGTGCGGCTGTCGATCAGCATGTGCCAGAACCGGGTCGGCTGCCCCAGGTCGAGGGTCAGCAGGATGGGACAGACCAGGAGCAGCGGCCAGCCGATGAAAAAGGCCAGCCGCGACGTCGGCAGGTCGCGGGCGTCGCCCCAGAGCCGCAGCATGGTCCCAATGACGTAGGCGCCGCCGCTGAGACCCGCCGCCACGAAGTAGGCCAGGATGTACCACTCCCAGTGGGGCGAGACGACGAA
>DASQAY010000226.1:0-1810 GCA_035635515.1 Candidatus Eiseniibacteriota bacterium
CCCTCGAGGTGGCGGAGACGCTGGCGGCTGGCCTGGAGCGGGTGACCACCGCCGACGCTGACATCGTGCTCCTCGACCTGTCGCTGCCGGATGCCTTTGGCCTCGACACCTATCGCCGAGCCCATATCGCCGCGCCACACCTCCCGATCATCGTCCTGACCGGAAACGAGGACGAAGCCCTGGCGGTCAGTGCCGTCAACGAAGGCGCCCAGGACTTCCTGAGCAAGCGCAAGCTCGACGGTGAGGTGCTCGTCCGGTCGATTCGGTATGCGATCGAGCGTCACCGCTTGCTGGAGCAGGTTCGCCAGCTGGCCATTGTTGACGACCTGACCGGGCTCGCCAACCGGCGTGGATTTTCGCTGCTGTGCCAGCACCACTTCGATCTCGCCAACCGCAACCACCTGCAGCTGCGGTTGCTGTTCATCGATGTCGATCGCTTCAAGTCCATCAACGACACGTTCGGCCACCAGGTGGGGGATCGGGCCCTGGCCGACGTGGCCACGGTTCTGGTGCAGACCTTTCGCAAATCGGATGTAATCGCGCGGGTGGGCGGCGATGAGTTCTGCGTGCTGTTGACGCAAGGTGCCGCCGAGGGGGCCCGAATCAGCACCGAGCGGCTCCGGGCGAGTCTCCTGGCCATGAACCTCACGGGGGACCGGCCCTACCAGCTGTCGCTGAGTGTGGGGATCGGAGTCTATGACCCCGAGCAGCCGACATCATTCGACGAACTGATCAAGCGAGCGGATGAGGCCATGTATGCCGAGAAATCCGCGCGGAGGCAGAAGGCCTCTTAGCCGGTCGAGTGGCAATGAGCCACGACCGTGTCCACCGGTTAGCCTCCGGTTGCGGGAGGGGCTGCGGGCCGGCGCACTCGGGCCCAGATCGCCGCGGCGAGGAACAAGGGAATGACCACGGCGAGGACCCCAACCCCCGCCGCGATAACCGCGATCAGGAGCGCGCCAGGCAGGAGGGTGCAGCCAATGCTGACGGCGCCGCACTTTCCACCGCTGTACTGGGTGGCCGGCGGGGTGGCATACGCCGTGGACATCCATAGGCCCACCGCCGGGACCGCCCACATCAGCCCGCACAGGGCGAACACCCATCGCTGCTTGGTGAAGCGCGGCACCGCCGCCGCCCCCACCACGGTGATCAACAGCAGCCAGAAGAAGAGCGGCCACTGCGGCGCCATCCACTCCTGGATTGACAGGAGGTGGGGGTCAGTGGGAAAGGAGGCCGAGATGACCAGGCCGTCCGCCGGCAAGCCGGAAAACTGGCCCTCCAGGCGGTTGCCGTTTCGGGTGAGGTCGGGAAGTGCTCGGGCTCGCCATCCGGGGGGCAGCTGGGCGCGCACCGAGAGATCGCCAAAGCTGGCCCATTGCCGAGCTGGAGCCAGCACGTAGGCAACCTGCCAGAGCGTGGTCGAGCCTGCCCAGCGATACCGTCCCGGCAAGACCGTGTAGGCCACCGACAGGCGGTGCGGCCCCGGCGGAATAAGCGCCGTGAACTGAAAGGTAGTTCCCGGCTTGGTGTCGTAGGGAACAGCAGCCCCGTCGATCAGTGAGGGCGTCGACGTCGGGGGCTTCCAGGCATTGGGCAGCTGGGTCAAAGTCGTCGGCGTGGCCGCCACCGCGGCGCCGTCAAAGGTCACCGCGAACGTGGACGCGCCGGTCAGCGCGTGATCCGCCAGGAACACCAGCGATGCGGATGTAGGTGCCGCGTCGTTCCGGAGCTGGTACGTCGCCCGGACCTGCACCGGGTTGGCATCGGCCAGCGGCCGCAGGTCAAAAGCCAGGTCCTCATGGGTTATGGC
>DASQAY010000227.1:0-9328 GCA_035635515.1 Candidatus Eiseniibacteriota bacterium
GCACCCACACCGTCCGACCTCGATAGAAGGCGACCTGTTGGCGCAGGTCGATGGGCAGACCCATGTTCTCTTCGCAGGTCAGCAGGAAGTTGCGGACGTCGCTGCGCGTCTGCAGGCCGACCACGTCGCTGGCCAGCAGCCCATCCATGATTTCGTCCCGCATGTACTGGGGCAGCACCTTCCAGTACTGGGGCGTGGGCCAGGGGATGTGGACGTAATGCTGCAGGATGGCGTCCGGCAGTTCCCGGCGCACCAGCCGGGGCACCAGGTACAACTGGTAGTCGTGGGAGAGGACCAGCGGCCGCTTGTGGCCGCGGCGGGCCTCGCTCACGACCTGCTGGGCGAACAGCTGATTGACCCGGCGGTAGCCCTCGGTCCAGGCGTGATGGGTGCTGTCGTCCAGGATGGGAGCCTCGGCCAGGTTCCACAGGTAGTGCTGGACGAACCAGAGAAGCGGGTTGGCGATGGTGTTGTAGTAGAGGTCGTAGGCCAACCGCGGCGGCTTCACCCACAGGACCCGATAACGCAGGCCCTCCTCGGTCTGCAGCGACATCGGTTCCGAGCCGTCGCTGGCGGACAGCTCCTGGTCTGGCCCCTCGCGGGCGCACGCCACCCAGACGGCGCCGGTCGCCTGCGCCAGCCCGGCCAGCCCGGTGACCAGGCCCCCGCCCCCGCGCACGAAGCGGTATTCCTCGTCGGCCTCCAGCTGGACGTCGACCGGTGCCCGGTTGGCCACGATCACCGGATGCAGGTCTTTGAGGAGCTGGCGGGTGTATTCCTCGATGGCGATCATCGGCTCCAGTATCGCCCGCCAGCCCGCCCGCCCGTCAGCGCCCAGGCGGGTTGCAAGGGAGCCCATTTCCTGATACCCTAACTGTAAGCTAACTTACAGCCGTATTCGATAGTTTCCTCGAACAGGGAGGTGGCCTGGCGAATGGGCCGCGCACAGCCGGCGAACGACATCGCGTCCAGCCGCGCCGTCTTTACACCCAGCATTGCCAGCGAGATCCTCAATTTGCATCCCCGGACGCTGATGATCTACGAGAGCGAAAGCCTGATCAAGCCGCAGCGGACCGTGACCAACCGGCGGCGCTATTCCGAGGAGGACATCCGGCGGGTCCAGGCAATTCAGTTTCTGACCCGGGAAAAGGGCGTAAACCTGGCCGGGGTGAAATACGTGCTTCGCCTCCTGGAAGCCCTCCAACGGCAGGGCCTGCAGCTCGCTCAGGTGCACGAGCTGGCGGGTCTCCAGGACCTCTCCCGTCCAGCCTAGGCGGAAACGTCCCATCCCCACCCAGCATGTGTAGATACAAAACCCTTGACAGCGGTTTGGGCTTTGGTACTATGGTAGCTATCAAGTTCTATGCCACCGTCAAGGTGAGACAACAAGGCAAGCCGGAAGGGGGTTCATGCCATGCTCAGTGAGGCGATCGAAGAGATTCACCGGGGTTACCAGTTGGCCGAAGACCGCCGCCAGGCGGAGCTCCGCCGGCGGGCGGGGGTACGACAGGTGGACTCCTTCCTGCTCCAGGTCGAGAACCTGATCGAGGGGCGGCATCCGGCCATCCCCGAGAGCTTGATGGATGAGATCATGCGCTTTGTCCGGCCTCTCAGCCGCAAGTTGCATCGCGTCCTCAGCCGGAACATCACGCGCAATCCGGTGCGGGTGCTGGATGTGCTGTTCGATGCCCAGCAGTTGCTGATGGCCCGGCAGCCAATGCTGGCCGCTTAACGCCCGGAGCGCGGGCAGGAGGCAGGCGGGGCACACCAGGCAGCAGGGCGCCGCAAAAACCTGTCCACGTCGCACTCACCAAGCGGGCCAGACCGGCCCGTTGACCCGGCGAGCCGCCTCCGGTAACCTTCGGGATCGGCCTCCCGCGGGGCCTGGTGTACCCTTCCAGAGATTCAATGCCCCGGTTTCCCCCGATCCCCATCCAACGCCTTCGCCGGCGCTGGTGGCTGCTCCCCCTGGCGCTGCTCGCCGCTGTGCTGGTGGTCGGGGTGCGGACCGCCACTGCCCCACTCTCGGTAGGCGCCACCGTTCCGGACGGCGATCAGCAGGTCGCCCGGACCACGGCCATCGACTTCACCTTCAACCAGGACATGAACGAACCGTCTGTGCGGCAGGGCGTCAGCATCGACCCGGCCGCGCCCTTCACGCTCGCCCAGATCAATCCCCGCCATTTCCTGTTCAAGCCGCAGCTGCAGCCAGACACCACCTACCACGTTCACCTGACCGGGCTGCAGAAGGCGATCGGTTTTGGTGGGCTCACCTATGCCTTCAGCTTTCATACCGAACCGGCGCCCAAGATCACCGGGCTGAGCCTGGAAGGAGCGCCGGTTTCGGAAGGACAGCAGGCGGTGCCGCTGCGCGGCACGCTGGCCATTACCTTCTCGCAACCGATGGATGCGAGCCACGCGCCCATCCTGGTTGATGGCGCTCCGGTCGACCCGACCAGCATCCGCTGGGATCCCACCGCCACCACCGCCTCGGTCCCAATCAGCCTGGCCCACAGCCGGCCGCACTCGGTTTCGGTCCCCCAGCAGGCGTTGAACCGCCGGCACGACCCGCTGCTCGCTGATTGGACAGTTGGCTTTACGACCATGATCCAGGTGCCGTCGGCCGGTTCCACCGCCCGGATCGGGAGCGGCTATGGCCCGGTGATCATCCAGATCGAGAACAGCGGCCAGCCAACCGTCCGCCCGCAGTCGGGGATGCAGCAGGCCGACATGATCTACGAGTACATCAGCGAGTACGGTATACCTCGCCTGACCGCCGTTTACTGGCACCCACCGACCAGCTTGATCGGGCCGGTCCGCAGCTGCCGCCTGATCACGGTCCAGCTGGAGCAGATGTACCACGGCATGATCTACTGTTCTGGCGCCAACGATTTCGTGCTGGGCCAGGTCTGGAAATATCCGAACATCGTCTATGACTACGCCTACTGGCTCCCCATCATGTTCCGGACCGATGCGCGGGTCGCGCCCCATAACGTGATGGCCCGGCCGGACCAGGTCACCCAGCGCACGGCCGCCGCGCTCGGGGCGTTGCCCTACGATGTGGCGCCCGCCCACCCGGATGCGCCGCTGCCGGGCGCCCTGCCGGCCACCGACATCGCGGTGCCCCAGCACGGAGCCATCTGGCGCTATAACGCCACCGCCAAGGAATATTTCAAGTGGCAGGACGGGGCCCCCTTCACCAACGCGGGGACCGGCCAGGTCCATGCCAAGACCGTGATCGTCGAACACGTCCAATCACGGATCGACACCACTCCAGGGAACTTCTTCCACCACTACTACACCGAGTACTACGAGCTCGCTGGAGCGGGCTCGGCCGAAATCTATTCAGACGGAGGAGTGATTCATGCCACATGGCGCCACCCTGATCGGACGGTGCCCGTCGTCTACTACGGACCCGATGGCAACCCCGTCGATCTCAACACGGGGCTGACATGGGTCCACGTCATCGGATCGGATCAATAAGCCTCGCGCAGGGTGCGCGCCGTCGGTGGTGGGTGGGGGTGATCCCGGTGGTCCTGGTCGGTCTGGCCGCCATCGTCCGGTTGCTCACCATGCCCCTGGAAGTCAGCGCCAACGTCGCCGACGGGGACCAGGCCGTCGCCCGCACGGCGAGTATCGATTTCAAATTCAACAAGGACATGCTGGCCAGTTCGGTCCAGCAGGGCTTCACCATCACGCCAACGGTCCCGGTGACCTTCGCCGCGGTGAGCCCGCGCGAGTTCCAGTTCTCCCCCACCATGAAGCCGGAGACCGCCTATCACGTCGTGCTCACCGGTGCCCGGGAGGCCTCCGGGAGCGGCACCGTCACCCGGAGCTTGACCTTTCGGACCGAAGCGGCGCCCACGGTGGCGGCCGTCCGGTTTGATAACCAGCCGCTCACAGATGCGGCCCAGTTCGTCCCGGTGCACGGCCAACTGGCCATCGCCTTCTCGGAGGCGATGGACAATGCCCGCACCCCCCTCCTGCTGGACAGCAAGCCGGTGCCATCCAGCCAGGTGCAGTGGTCCGGCGACGGGCTCACCGCCACCCTGGATGTAACCCTCAAGCACAGCAAGGCGTACGTGCTGGCGGTGTCGCAGCAAGCGCTCAACCGCAAGCACGATCCGTTCCTGGCCGACTGGAAGCTGAGCTTCACCACCGTCCTGGAAGTCCCATCGGCCGGCGACCCCAGCCGGATTGGGTCGGGCGCGCCCATCCTGATGCAGATCGAGAACAGCCTGGACGCGCGGCCGCAGGCAGGCATGCAACAAGCCGACATGATCTACGAGTACCTGAGCGAAGGGTCCGTGCCGCGCCTGACGGCCGTGTACTGGCACCCACTGCCGGTCCTGGTCGGCCCCATTCGCAGCTGCCGCCTGATCACCATCCGGCTGGAGCTGATGTACAAGGGCTTCATCTATTGCTCCGGGGCCAACGACTACGTCCTGGGCAAGGTCTGGCAGCACCCGGACCTGGTCAACGACTTCAGCTACGGCCAGGGCAACGTCTTCTTCCGGACGCCCGACCGGTGGGCGCCCCACAACGTCATGATCCACGGGGTCAATGCCACCAACTTCGCGGCGGCGAAGAACGTGCCGGCGCCCCAGTACGAGATCGCGCCCAGGCACGACGATGCCGCCGTCATCGGGGATCCGGCGACGGCCATCACTGTCCCGGACCACGACGCCGTCTGGAAGTACGACCCGGCTCGCCAGGAATACCTGAAGTGGCAGGACGGGGCGCCGATGATCAATATGGGAACGGGCCAGGTGCATGCCAAGACGGTCATCGTGGAACACGTGACCTCCTTCCTGGACACCAATCCCGCCAATACCTTCTGCGCCATGGGCCACTGCTACCACACAGAGGCCTACGAGTTGACCGGGGCGGGGCAGGCCGAGGTCTATGTGAACGGCACCGTGATCCACGCCACCTGGAAGCATGCCGACCCCAACGTGCCGGCGGCCTACTACACGCCGGACGGGGACCCGATCACGCTGGACACCGGGCTCACCTGGGTCCACGTCCTGGGCTCCACCGTCTGGCGCAGCGGGATCTAGAGAGCGAGCGGGGAGCGGCACCAACGTGCCGCTCCCTAATTGGGGAGGGTGCCACCGGTCGCGTCTTCCCGCTTTCCACTTGTTACACTCGGGCCGTGCTTCCGGTGCTGGCGGACTGCATTGTCCCCATCCAGTGCGTCAACCCCCGCACCGATTACAGCACGGCTCCGCCGCTGACCCTTGACTACTGGGTGGCAGCCTTGCTGATCGTGATCGGGTTCGCCCTGGCCGGCATGCTCATCGTCGTTCGCCGGCGCATGTAAGGTCTGAGGCTGCTCTGGCTTCGACCACCGTCTTCATCGTTCCCCACACCCACTGGGACCGCGAGTGGTACGCGCCCTTCCAGGCGTTCCGAGCCCGGCTGGTCGATCTCTGGGATGACCTGCTGGCGCTCACCGAATCCGACCCCGCGTTCCGCTTCTTGCTGGACGGCCAGGCGGTCGTCATCGACGATTACCTGGCGATCCGCCCCGGAAACCGCGGGCGCGTTGACCGCGCCATTCAAGCCGGACAGATCCAGGTCGGCCCGTGGTACACGCTGCCGGACGAGTACCTGGTCAGCGGCGAGACGCTGGTCCGCAACCTGACCCGCGGGATTGCCCTGGCCCAGGCCCACGGCGGGTCCATGCGGGTTGGGTACCTTCCCGACTCGTTCGGTCACGCGGCGCAGATGCCCCAGATCTACCGGCAGTTCGGGATGCGCCATGCCGTGGTCATGCGCGGGGTGCCCCGCGCCATTGACCGCGTGGCGTTCGAGTGGGTCGCACCCGATGGATCCACGGTGCTCGCCGCCTACCTGGCCGGTGGATACGGCCAGGGGGTCGACCTGCCCACGACGGGTGAGGCCCTGGCGCGGCGGATCCGGACGATCCTCAAGGCGGTGCAGCCCTTCCAGCCCGGGCCAGTTGTCCTGGTCATGAATGGCAACGACCACGTGTCCCCGCAGCTGGGCCTGACCGCGGCGGTGGCGGCGGCCGGGGCCCACCTCGACGGCGTCACGGTGCGCCTGGCCGGACTCAGCGAGTACCTGGACCGGCTCCCGGCTGCGGGCTGGCCCCGCTGGGCGGGAGAGCTGCGCGCCTCATCGCGCGCCAACGTCCTGATGGGGACGCTCTCCATCCGCGGCCGCGACAAGCAAGCCTACTTCCGCGCCAGCCTGACCCTGGAGCGGCTGGCCGAGCCACTGGCGGCGCTGACCGGCCTGCCGGCCCAGGGATTTCTCGGGGAGGCCTGGACCTACATCTTGCAGAACGCCGCCCACGACACCGCCTGCGGCAGCGGGATCGATGCGGTGGCCGTTGAGGCGCGCGGCCGCAGCGACGCGGCGCAGCAGCTGGCGGAGGCGGTTGTCTCTCGCGGGCTGGCTCGGGTGGCCGCCCAGGCAGGTGGCAGCGACGTCGACGCCGAGCGGTACGAGGCCGTGGTCTGGAACCCGAGTCCGTTCACCCGGGCCGGACTGGTAGAACTGGAGGTCAGCGGCGACCACCCGCACTGGACCGTCGAAACCCCCGACGGGCGCCAGGCTGCCCAATCGCTGGCCGTTGCCCAGTCGAGTGCGCAGCAAGCCTTCGAGCTGCGAGCCGAGGACGTGCATGGGTTACTGGGTTGGCTGCGCGAGCGCCCCATCCTGCACCAGGCCGTTCGGGCGGTTGACTTCCAGGCGCCCGGCGCCGAGGTCCGAGTGCGAGTGCAGCTGGGGCGAGGCGCGACCGGGATCGACCTCGACCAGGTCAGTCGCACGGCCGAATCCTTTGCCACCACCCCGGGCGTGGAGCGCTTCCAGATCCTGGTCGAGCCCCTGCCGGTCCAGCGGCTCCTCGTGCCGGTAGGCAGGGTCGACGGCCTCGGCTGGAGCCGGCTGCGGCTGACGCCCCGAGCCGGGCCGCGGAGCCACGCCGGGGTAACCGTCGCCGACGAGCGCCTGGAGAACGATCGCCTGGCGGTCCAGCTCGAATCCGATGGCACCATCACGGTGCAGCAGCAGGACATGGCCTATCCGGGGCTGCACCGCCTGGTGGACGAGGGCGATGCCGGCGACGAGTACAACTTTTCGCCGGTGGACGAGGCCGCCCTCACCCAGCCGGAACGCGTCGGCCTGGCCTGGACGGCGGAAGGCGGTCCCCTCCGGGGCGCCCTGGAGCGAGAGCTGATCTACCGTCTGCCGGACGGCCTGAGCCCGGACCGGGGCCGGCGGTCCGACACGGTGATCGAGGTTCCGGTCCGGCAGCGCGTGACGCTGGAACGCGCGGAGGCGCGGCTGGACTTCACCCTGGAGTTGGACAACCAGGCCGCTGACCATCGCCTGCGGGTTCACTTTCCGATCCCCTTCGAGGTCGCCTGGTCGCACGCGGATACCGCCTATCACGTGACCCGCCGGCCGGTGATCCGGGCCCAACTGGAGGAGGGCGCGTCCGAATGGGAACTGCCCACCTATCCGATGCGCAGCTTCGTCCACCTGTCCGACGGCCGGCGCGGCGTGACCCTGGTGACCGATGGCCTCCACGAGTACGAGGTCCTGCCCGGACCGCCGCCGGTCCTGGCACTGACCCTGATTCGGGCGGTCGGCTGGCTCTCACGCGAGGACTTGCGCTTCCGGCGCGGCCACGCCGGACCGCCCCTTCGGACCCCGGGCGCCCAGGCGTTCGGACCACACCGCTTCCAGTACCGCCTGATCTTCCACGACGGCGAGTGGACACCGGACGCCGTCTGGCGACTGGCCGAGGCAACCCTCCTGCCGCTCCAGGTGGCGGGCATCTTCGGCGGATCGGGCGACCCGCAGCGCGGCAGCGCGTCCATCACCCTGGAGCCGTCGACCATCCAGCTCACCGCATGCATCCCCGACGGCGATGGCTACCTGTTGCGGCTGCTGAACGCCGCGGACCAGGCGCACCATGCCCGAGTCCGATTCAAGCCCACACCGGGCCGAGTGTTGCGGGTCACGCTCGAGGGCGCCCCGTCGGAGCCGGTCACGCTCGAGGGGGACACCGCCCGGTTCGACGTCCGGCCCTGGGAGATTGCGACCCTGCGCGTCAGCCCATAAGCGCCCGGGTTCTTAGGCGGCCGCGAACGCCTTCTCGCGGTTCATCCACCGCGGCAGGGCTTCCAGCAGCGCCGCCCCTTCGACCTGGGTCTTGATCACGTACTCGAGCGCTCCCAGCTGCAGGGCGCGCTTGACCAGCGTCGGCTCGCTGAAGTTGGAGAGCACCACCACCGGCGTTTCTTTCGTCTCATCCGACGCCCGCAACGTTTGCAGCACCAGCATCCCGTTCTGGCGAGGCATCATCACATCCAGGAGGATCACGCTCGGCTTCACCTTGGCGCAGACGTCGACTCCGGAAATGCCATCGCTGGCCACGTGCACCGTGTAGCCATTCCCCCGAAATAGGGTCGCGTAATACTCGGCCACCGTCAGGTCGTCCTCGATAATCACGAGAGTGCCCCGGTCGCCCCCGGTGGGCATCTGGGATGCCTCCGGCGGCGCCCACCCGTGGCTGTCGACTGCGGCAGCCTCAGCGGCTGCCGAGCCGAACAGGGGTTCCTCGACCTGAGTATCGGATTCGTCGGGGGCGGACCAGACCGGGGCCGGGGACTCGGCCGGCTCGGCAGTTTCGGCGGGCGGTTCGGTTCGCCAGGGATCGACCAGCGGTTCTGCGGTGCTCTCCACCGGGCTTTCGACCGCTTCAGCGGCGGCCTCCACCGGCTCGGATGACGCACTCGTTTCCTCATGCGTCATGTCGTTATGGCCGGACGGAGCCGGTTCGGCGACCACCGGCTCGAAGCGAAACACGGGTTCCTCAGGCTCAGCCGCTGGCTCCGTGCCCGACGCCGGCTTCTCGTCGGCAGCCGGGGGCGACGCCTTCTCGTCCTCGCCGAAGAGCATCGCCCGCATGGCGGCCCGTGAGTCCGAGGCGGCCGGCTGTGGTTGCTCCCACACCTTGGAGTAATCCGCGGCGGGCGAGGCGGGCGCTTCCTCTTCGGGTGGCGCGACCGCGGTCTCTTCCGCCTCGGGGGCCGGGCTCACCTGCTCTTCTTGTGAGGCTGAGACGACGACCTCGTCCTCGGCGGCAGGCGCGGGCGGGGCGATGGGTGCGGGTGGGGGTGTCCACGCTTGGGGCGGTTCGGCGACGGCCGCGGCTTCGCCGAACCCGGTCGTCCGCTGCAGGGTCTTCTCCAGGTTCTGCAGCACCGACAGCGAGAATCGCTTGCGCTTGGGCTTGGCCTTGGCTGGCGGCGGTTCGACCGGAGCGGGCGCGGGCGCGGCCGCCATC
>DASQAY010000228.1:0-2056 GCA_035635515.1 Candidatus Eiseniibacteriota bacterium
GGCCTGTTGCGGATCGACCCCCGCACGACGCTAGCCCAGTTGCGCGCCTGGAGCCGGGAGCGGGATCCCATGGTGCGCTGGAACGTGGCAATGGCCTTCTCCAGCGCCATCGGGTCCTTTCACTGGCCGGCGGCCAGGGCCACCCTGGAGCGGTTGGCCCGGGGCCCGGAGCCGCTGGTTCGCATGGGCGTCGCCAAGGCGGTCCGGCGCGCCCGCCAGCGATACCCCGAGGAGGTGGCCGAGGCGCTCCGGAGCTGGGCCAAGGACCCGGACCGCGCAGCTACCGCCCAGCTGGTGGGGCCCGCTCGCAGACGCTAGTCTCTAACGAGTTTGGCCCAGCCTGAACCGTCGCCGGCATCGGCGCCCGCCCTGGTAGCGGCCTTCCAGGCAACCCTCCCCTGGCCGCTCGATCCGTTCCAGGTGGAGGCGATCGAGAAGCTGGAAGCCCACCAGGGCGTGCTGGTGGCCGCCCCCACCAGCGCAGGGAAGACCGTGATTGCCGACTACGCCATCTTCCGGGCGCTGGAAACCGATGCCCGGGCGATCTACACCACGCCGTTGAAGGCGCTCTCCAACCAGAAGTTCCGCGACTACAAGCGCCAGTTCGGGGAGGGTTGGGTCGGCCTGGTGACCGGCGAGAACACGATCAACCCGGCGGCGCCGATCGTGGTTATGACGACCGAAGTGCTGCGCAACCTTATCTATGAGGATCCGCAACGACTGGACCGGGTCCGCTATGTGATCCTCGACGAGATCCATTACATCGATGACTTCCCGAGGGGCGCGGTGTGGGAGGAGATCATCGTCCAGGCGCCCCCGCATATCAAGCTGATCGGGCTGTCGGCCACGATCAGCAACTTCGAGGAAGTCGCCGGCTGGATGACCGAGCAGCGGGGCGACGTGGCCACTGTGGTCGTCCACCAGCGGCCGGTGGAGCTGAAGCTGTGGTTGGCGCTGCGCAACCAGTTCTTGCCGCTGCTGGACCCGGACGGCCGCCCGGTGCGGGACACCTGGGCCCGGGCGCAGGCAGACACGGTCGCCGAATATCGCCTGGCCCGGTTGCGCGGAACGCCGGAGAACGATCTGCTGGAGGTGGTCGAGCGCCTTCGCGCCCGCGATTTCGTGCCCGCCATCTACTTCATCTTTTCCCGTCGCGGATGCCGGGAGGCCCTTGTCCGATGTGGCGAGCACGGGCTGGACCTTACCAGTCCGGAGGAGAAGGCCCGCATTGAGGCGTTTGTCGAGGCGCGACTTGGGCAAATCCCAGACGACGACGAGGCGGCGCTCTATCGGGAGGTGCTGCGGACGGATGCGCTGAAGCGAGGCCTGGCCATGCACCACGCCGGCATGCTGCCCTACCTGAAGGAGCTGATCGAAGAGCTCTTTCAGCAGGGGCTGATCAAGGTGGTATTCGCGACCGAGACGCTTTCCCTTGGCATCCACATGCCGGCCCGGGCGGTGGTCATCTCGTCGTTCACCAAATTCGATGGCGTGAATTTCGCCAGCCTCACCTCGGGCGAGCTGACCCAGCTGATGGGGAGAGCCGGCCGGCGGGGGATCGATCCCGTCGGCCACGGGGTGATCCTGAAGGAGCCCGACGTCGCGATCGGGACCATCTACGAAGCGGCCGTGGGCGAAGAGATGACCGTAGTCAGCAAGTTTGCGCCCACCTACAACATGGCCCTCAACCTGCTCCGCTTCTACCCACCGGCCCAGGTGGACCAGTTGATGGACCGTTCCTTTGGCCAATACCAGCGCCGCAACGCCCTCTCCCAGCTGGACGACCGGGTGGGAATCCTGCGCCGCCGGCTGCAGGACCTGGAAGCCGTGCCCTCCCCGTGCTGCAGCGAGCGAACGATCGCCTCCTATCTGCACAGCAAAGAGGCGGTCGACAGCCTGCGCGGCCGCCTGCGCCGAGACCGGCGCGGGAAGGGGCGGGGCGCGCGCGGCCGGCGGGGAGGCGGCCGCGGCGAGGCCGGCGCAGCGTCGGCCGCCGAGCGGCGCGAGGAATTGCGCAGCTGGGTCGCCCGGCGCGACCAGCTGCCCTGTGGGACCT
>DASQAY010000229.1:0-5978 GCA_035635515.1 Candidatus Eiseniibacteriota bacterium
CGCGCTGCTCGATGACCTCGATCAGGTGGTCACGCTGGCCACCCACGGCGAGGATCGGCCGGTGCTGGTGGGCCACTCCATGGGCGGCCTGATCGCCATCGCCTACGCGCTGGCGCACCCCGACCGGATCCAGCGCGCCGTTTTCAGCGCGCCTGCCCTCATGGTGAAGCAGCGCCTCCCATTCTGGATGCGGTGGCTGCAGCCCGTGCATCACGTCCTGCCCCGGCTGACCGTTCCCAACAACCTCGACGTGCGCACCCTGAGCCGCGACCCGGCGGTGGTCGAGGCCTATCGCGCGGATCCCCTGGTGCACGACCAGGTCTCGGCCCGGTTGGGGGCCGTCACCATGGGGCAGGGCGAAACCCTGATTGCGAGGGCCGGCGAGGTGCGCGTCCCGTTTCTGTTGCTGCACGGGGGCGACGACGGCCTGATCGATCCGCAGGGGAGCGACCGCTTCTTCGCCGGGGCCACCGCCCCGGGGCGCGCCCTCCACGTCTATCCCGGGCTGTACCACGAGATCTTCAACGAGCCGGAGCAAGCCCGCGTCTACCAGGACATCCTGGACTGGCTGGATCGTCCGGGCTGATGCGAGCCGTCCTGCAGCGGGTCAGCGAGGCGGCCGTCAGCTGGGACGGCGGCCAGGCGGCCATCGGGCCCGGCTACTGCATTCTGCTGGGCGTGGCCGACTCCGATAGCGAGCGGGATGCCGACTACCTGGCGGACAAGATCGTGAAGCTGCGCGTGTTCAGCGACGCGGAGGGCAAGTTCAACCTCAGCGCGGGCCAGGTCAACGCCCAGTTCCTGGTGGTCTCGCAGTTCACGCTCTTCGCCGATGCCAGAGGCCAGAACCGGCCGGGATTCCTCAGGGCGGCTCGGCCCGAAATAGGCCGTCCACTCATCGATCGCTTCATCGAGCGGATACGCGCCACCGGCGCCGTCGTCCAGACCGGCTCCTTTGGGGCCCAGATGCAGGTCCGGCTGGTCAACGACGGGCCGGTCACCCTGGTCCTGAGCACCGACGCCTGGGACCCCCGGATCGGCTGACAGGAATACGGCAGCCGGCGTACGTAAACGTCTCCCTCCCCCTCCAAGGGGGGTCGGGGAGGGGTCTCAGCCACCACGCTGGCGCGACCGCGCGACAGCCTGCTCACGACCGGTCACGTAACGCAAGTCGCAATGTTTCTGGAATATCACCGACGTAGGCTGGATCCGGTGAGATCCGAGTGAGCGCCTCTATGACCAACAAGCTGCTGGCCACCGTCATGGCCTTCGCCCTGAGCGGCGCCCTGACGGCGCGCGCCTCACAGGATCTCCACCTCGCCCAACCGGCCGTTCACGCCAGCAGCCTCCCCGCCGCCCTGAAGCAGGTGGCCGCCACGGCGACCACCGCCCTGGATCCGACCGCCGGCAGCATCCGCCAGGCGTACCAGCAAGACCACGACGCGCTGGAGCACCTGCGTCAGCAAGGCTCCGGCCTGGGCAGCCCGGCCCACCAGCAGTTCAACCAGCTGATCGGCGCCGACCAGGCCCAGCTGCTCGCTCTCGAGAAGGCGGCGCTGGACAAGATCGCGGCCGGCTCGGCCGTGAATGGCACGGCCACCATCGCGCAGATGGCTGCCATCGTGGCCCAGGCGCAGGCGTCCCTGAACCAGTTCCAGAGCCAGGCGAGCGCGACCAAGCCGAACGGCAACGGCGCGGGCAAGACGAACGGCAACGGCCAGAAGCCGTAGCTGCGGCCGCTAAAGAAATTCCAGCAGTCCCCCCGGCGGCTACTCGCCGGTGCTCCCATCAACCGACTCTCGGATGAGGTCGGCGTGGCCGTTGTGTCGCCCGTACTCCTCGATCATGTGGACCACGATCCATCGCAGGCTCGGTGCGCTCCCGTCAGGCCATGTGCGCCGGGCCAGCCGCTCCAGGCCGCCGTCGGCCAGCGCCTCCGCCACCAGGGAGCGGGAGCGGGCCACGGCGTCCTGCCAGAGCGCGAAGAGCTGCTCAGGTGAGTCCTCGGCGGCCGAGTGCCATTCCCAGTCGGGGTCGGCCTTCCAGTCCACCCTGTCCCAGGGCGGTGACTTGTCTCGCCCGTGGAGCGACTGGGAGAACCAGCTGTCCTCAACGTAGGCCAGGTGTTTGAGCAACCCGCCCAGGGTGATCGACGAGGCGGCGACGGTCGCCCTCAGGCCGGTCGCGTCCAGCCCCTCGCATTTCCACGCCAGGGTCGCGCGCTGGTAGTCCAGGAAGCCCAGCAGGGTGGCGGTTTCGTCGGCCGCCAGGGGAGGTTCCGGACGACCGTGCTCGTCCACCTTGGTCACGGCCGCCGTCGTCTCCATCTGGACATATTGCCCGATTGGCACCCGGTCAGGTACAGGCGATCGCGCTGGTCAGGCCCGACGATCTCGTGTATCCTACCGGCGCGTCGTGAAGGTCACCCGCCTGGGCATCGCGCTGGTCCTCCTCAGTGCTGCCTGCTCACCAGCCACCGGACCGGCAGCTCCCTCGGGCGCGCAGCCCCTGCCGGTGGCAGCCGCCACCTCGGCCCCCACACCGACGCCGGCAACCCCGTCGCCGCTTTCCCTGGCCAGCGTCTTCGGGGCCGACAAGCCGGATCTCAGCAAGTTCGATCCCGACCAGCTCCGGGTGCTGATCGCCACCGGCGACGTCATCCCGGCCCGTGAGGTCAACTACAAGATGGTCACGCATCACGATTGGCTCTACCCCTGGCGGCAGGTGGCCGACTACCTCCGTGCGGGCGACCTGCTCTTCATCAACCTGGAATCCCCACTGATCGCGGGCTGTCCGATCATCCACGGCGGCTTCAAGTTCTGCGGCGACGCCCGGTCTATCGCCGGGCTGGACTACGCGCGGGTGGCGGTGGCCAATATCGCCAACAATCACTTCACCAACTTCGGGCCCACCGCGGTGAACGACACCATCCTGCTGCTGGCCCAGCACAATATCGGCGTCAGTGGCCTGGGCCACTGGGAGATTCGCGACGATCGCGGCATCAAGTTCGGCTTCGTCGGCTTCAACGGCATCGGCACCCACATCGACCGGGCCGAGATGAAGCGCGAAATCGCCATCGTCCGCGCCCAGGCCGACGTGGTGGTGGCGGCGTTCCACTGGGGCAAGGAGTATGAGCTGGTCCCCATGGTCGGGGCCGGCATCGCCCCCGATGATCCGCGCGAGATCGGCCACCTGGCCATCGACGATGGCGCCGACCTGGTGATCGGCAACCACCCACATTGGGTGCAGGGGGTGGAGATCTACCACGACAAGCTGATCACCTATGCCCACGGCAACTTCATCTTCGATCAGATGTGGTCACAGGAAACGCGTGAGGGCGTGGTCGGCCGCTACACCTTCTATGGCGCGCGACTGATCCGGGTGGACTACCGACCGGTGTTGATCTCCGACTACGCCCAGCCATCCTGGCTGGACGACAGCCAGGGCGAAGGGCAGACCATCCTGCAGCGCATGGAGCGCAGCAGCCACCTCATCGCCGGCATCCCCTGACTTCGGCGGGGTATCGAACCCGCGATCGGCCTGTGCTGGACCCACCACTGACTTGGCTGGCCAGCGAACAGCCGACCGGGGGAGTCAGGGCAGGCCGAGTGAGCAGGCACCTTGACTTCACCCTGAGCCCAGTGCTGTACTTGCGATGAAAAACTGAGCTTGGGGGCAGCTCCAGGAGGGAGCGTGGATGGACTCTGGTGGAAAGGCGCCCACCGCCGTACCCAGGTCAGGACCGGCGAGCCCCCTCGGGTTACGTCGTGGCAGCTTGAATCTCCCGCGACTCGCCTTCATCGGACTCGCCTATTTCTCGCTTGCCCCGGCCATCTACCTGAACATGGGCTTCATGGAGACCGACGCAAATGGTCCCGTGATGCCGCTCCTCTTCATCCTGATCACCATCGCGATCCTGCCGACCGCGATCAGCTTCGCCGTCATGAACAACCGGCGCCCCTCCGCCGGGTCGGGCTCCACGTGGCTGTGGGAGAGCGTCGCTCCGCCAGTCGGCCTGTGGCTGGGCTGGATCATGATCACGGCCTACCTCGTGGTCTGCTCCATCTACCCGCCGGGCTTCGGGTTGTTCTTCAACTCCTTGCTGAGCATCTTCGGCATCGGCACCAACGTCTGGACGGGGATCGCCGGCGGCGTGGCCTCCGTGCTGATCTGCGGCTACATCGCCCATCGCAACATCCGGCTTGGCGCCGCGGTGATCGGGGTGCTAATGGTTTTCGAAGCAGGCTTCGTCCTCCTCCTCTCGCTCTTCATCGTCATCAAGGGCGGCACCCTCGGGCACTTCACGCTGACCCCATTCGACCCGACCGCGGCGAAGGCCGGGATCACCGGTCTCTCGTTGGCCGCGATCTTCGCCTTCCTGTCGATCGCGGGCGTGGACTCGATCGCGCCCGTCGCCGAGGAATCCAACACCCCGAAGCGCCTGATCCCGCTCGGCACCATCCTGATCACACTGATCGCCGGCCTCTATTGGACGATCACCTCCTACGGGTTCGCGATCTCGATCCCGGTCCAGCAGGTCGCGGACTACGTGAATGCAGGCCAGCTGACGCCCGTGCTGCCGATCGCCCATCAGTACATTGGCGGCCTGGACATCCTGGTGCCGATCACCGGGTTCACGGCCACGCTGGCCAGCTTCGGGGCGTCGGTCTACGCGGCCAGCCGGCTGATGTATGCCGTCTCCCGTGAGGGCTTCCTGCCGTCCTTCTTCGCCCGGCTCCATCCGCAGCACCACACGCCCTGGAATGCGGAGGCAACAGCGCTGGGCGTGGCGCTCGTCCTGTTCGTGCTCGGTACCTGGTGGCAGGGCTCGGTGGCGGGCTCCTTTGGCTATCTCGCCGTGATCTTCGTTTTCTTCATCCTGGTCGCCTACATCTCCGTCAACCTGGCCAACCTGATCTATCACTTGCGCTACAAGCGCAACGAGTTCAACTGGTTCCTGCATGGGGTCATGCCGGTCGCCGGCGTGCTGATCGACGTCTACATCCTCTATAAGGCGTTCTTCCAGGCCGAGCTCGGTCTGCCCTTCCAGACCGGATCCAGCATCGTCTGGTTCTCGCTAGCCTGGGCGGCGATCGGTGTGGTCTGGGTGCTCTGGTGGCGCCGGCGGCGCGATCTGTCGAAGGCGTCGCTGACCGTCTACGGGGAGGCTTGATGTGATCACGCCGCAGCTGCGGGTCAAGGAAGGCTTCATCCCGGTCCCTGGCGGCAAGGTCTGGTACCGGATGGTGGGAGAGGGCGGCATCCCACTGCTCTGCCTCCACGGCGGGCCGGGCATCCCGCACGACTATCTCGAGAACCTCGAGGATCTGGCCGACCGCCGGATGGTCGTCTTCTACGACCAGCTGGGATGCGGCAAGTCGGAGCGCCCCGACGATCCGTCGCTGTGGACGATTGGGCGGGCGATCGAGGAACTGGCCGCGGTCCGAGAGCACCTCGGCCTCGACCGGATCCATCTGTTCGGCAATTCGTGGGGTGGCTGGCTGTCGTTGCAATACGTGCTCGATCGCAAGCCGCCGCTGAAAAGCCTGATTCTGAGCAGCTCACCGCCGAGCGTCAGCCGGTGGATTGCGGACGCCAACGAGCTCCGCAGTCAGCTGCCCGAGGGCGTCCGCAGGGTCCTCGATCATCACGAGGCGAAGGAGTTCTTCGCCTGCCCGGAATGGTTCGGCGCGATGGCGGTCTTCTATAAGCGGCATGTCTGCCGGGCGGATCCCTGGCCGGATGGCGTGGAGCTCGCCTTCGGCCCGGGCTTCGGCGCCCAGGTCTACGGCACGATGTGGGGGCCGAGCGAGTTTGGCCCGGTGACCGGCAACCTCAAGACTTGGGACGTGACCGACCGCCTCCACGAGGTCACGGTTCCGACGCTAATCACCTGCGGCCGGTTCGACGAGGCCACGCCGGCGCACGTGACGGAAATGTACCGCCGGATGCCCGGGTCGGAGCTCGCCATCTTCGAG
>DASQAY010000230.1:0-7116 GCA_035635515.1 Candidatus Eiseniibacteriota bacterium
GCCGGAAAGACCTTCGTCCCGTACTAGCGAAACGCCTTGCGGCCCTTCCTGTTCGGGGACCCATCGGTGTCGTTTCCTCCACCGACTGGCTTTCTGACAGGTCGCAGTGGTAAGGCTACGGACTGGCCCCTGGAAGCGCAACCCGGAACATGTATTCGTAGATGCATGTTCGGTTCGCATTCAGTATTTGCTCGCCTCGAAGAAGCTCCGGCACCGACGGCATCGGCACTGCATGGTCATGACCTGCGACCCGAAGAGCGAGATGATCTCCACGTCCTCGGCGCCGCAGAATGGGCAGCGAGGGGCCGGCGTGGGTGAATCAGCCGTCTTTTCGTTCGCCACCGGCCGGCATGTACCTCTTCTCTTCCAGGCCGCGCAGCATCTCGAAGGTGCGGGCATCGATGCCTCCCGCCCTGATGCGCCGGCGCACCGGGTCCCAGCGCGCCCAATCGGTCCGCACCGGCGGCGCCGCGATCGCCACCCGGTCCCCCAGGCTGGACCGCAGGTCGGCGACGCCGGCGGCGAGCTGGCCCGCCTCGTGGAACCGGTCCACCTCTCCCCCCTCTGGTCCGAACCATTCCACCGCTTCCTCGAACGCTCGGCCCACCTCCGGGTTGCTGCCTCCCTGGCGCAGCCAGCTGCGCCCATGCAAGTAGTGGTAGTGCTCTTCCTGCAGCATCTTCCGCAGCCGGCTGCGCAGCACCTCCACCTTGCCGTTGGCCAGGGCCTCGATCATCAGGGTGAAGGCGGTGTCCAGCACGGCATTGGCGGCGACGAACTGGTTCCAGTCACTCCAGGGCTGGTCGAGGTAGGCCACGTTGAGGTAATGCTCGGGGCTGGCGGGGTCGCGTTCCGTCTCCGCTTCACCCAGCTCGCGAAGGGAGCCGTGCAGCACCCGGCTGTGACCAAGGTCGTCGAGTCCCATGGCGGCCCCCGCGATATCGGCCTCCAGGGTGGGGGCGGCGGTGCACCATTCGGCATATCGCAGACCGAGCAGTTGCTTGTTATCGGCAAGGCTCTGGACGAGCGTGGCCAGGCTCACCCGGATCCGCTGCCGTCCTCGCCGGGAGCCCACAGCGAGATCATCGCCTCGCTGGGGACGATCACCAGCTCCACCCACCGCTCTTCGTCATAGGTGGCCCGGGCATACGCCTGCGCCAGGTCGTCGTCGGGGGCGACGACACTGCCCACCTGCCGCAGCGGCTCCTCGCGGACCTTCCGGGCGAAGACCTCGTACTGGCGGACCTGTTGGTGGACGCGGCTGAAGGTAGCCACTCAGACCGCCAGGCCCCACGCGATCAGCGTCTCCCGCCCGGCGGGTGACAGCCGGGCTGCCGTCCAGGGCGGATGCCAGACCACATTCAGCTCGACCAAGGTCACCCCGGGCTCCGCTGCAAGCCGATCCCGGATGTCGGCGACCAGAAGGTCGGTTGCGGGACAGCCCATGGCCGTAAAGGTGAGGTCCACGCGCACCCGGCCGCTGTCGATGTGAACCCCATAGACCAGACCCAGATCGACGATGTTGATCGGCATCTCCGGGTCCTCGACGTCCGCCAGCGCCCGCCAGACCCGCCGGTCCAACGGGCCAATCGCGCTCACGGTTGGACCCGGAACTTCCGAAAGCTCTCTTGAAACAGCCCAACCATCTCGGCGTTGCGGGGACCCCGGGCGCGCCAGCGGGCCAGCACATCGTCCCAGGTGCACGGATCGGTGAACTCCCAGCGCTTCTGCTCGGGGTCGAAGGTGCTGGGGAATGGGTAATCCAGCGCATAGTGGCCGTTCTCCCGATGGGCCGGCGCCGCGATGCCGATTGAGTCGAGGAAGGGCACGACGGTGGACAGCCATTGCTGGCGGAGCTGGTCGTTGGTCAGTCCCTTGAGCCGGTACTCGAGCTGGGTGCTGTGCTGCTTGAGGGTGTCGGGAAGCCCAAACCACTCGACGGTCAGGGGAAACATCCAGTCGACCGCCCGCTGCAGCTCGTCCCGGGCCGCGCCGCCCGCGGCGCTGATGCGCTTCATCCAGTTCCGGCCGTTGCGCAGGTGGAAGTTCTCCTCGGCCATGACTTTGACCAGCCCTCGCTTCCAGGGACCGTAGGAGCAGTGCTCGTGGATGTCTCCCAGCAGATTGAAGCCCGCCTGGTCGTACAGGCCGTTGGCCGTCACCAGTTCCGTCCAGCTTTCCAGCGGGACGTCGAACGCGTACGGATACCGGAAGGCCTTCGGGTCGCGCTTGAAAATGAGCTCCTCCTGGCTCTCGCCCAGCTCTTCGAGGAGGTGAAAGGCGATATGGGCGTGGGCCAACTCGTCCTGGATGATGGCGATGGCGGTCATGAAGGCGTTAACGCTGGGCGCCTTGCGGGCGGCCAGGTAGTAGGCGGGCGCCGAGATGAGTTCCGTATCCCCCGAGACGATCAGCGTGTGCTTGAGCTCTTTCAGATAGTCGGGGGTCATCTCGTTCGGGGACTCGATCAGCTCCCCGCGCTTCAGGAGCCCGTCGAATCGCACCGCGTTGGGGGTCTCCATTCGCCTTCAGCGCTGATTCTACCCGTCGCTTCCACTCTCACTGGGTTGCACGGATGTCCTGGGAGGGCCCCGGCGGCGTGGCCGCCGCGCCAAGGAAAGAAACCGGCCGGGTCTCTTTCCTGGAATAAGAAATGCGACCTGCCGTTGCGGTTTACAACTCACCGGTTTTACCCAGCGAGCCTTCATCCCGCCGCCCAGTCCGGCCCTTGCGGGCTAGACCTTCGTCACCGGCAGAACCGGTCGCCTTGCGGCAACCGACTCCCCAGCCCTTTCGGGCCAGGCCCCGAAGCCTTGCGGCCTCGGAGTGGAAACCTTGCGGTCTCCTCGCCGGCGACCCGCTGGAGTCGTTTCCTTCTCCAACTGGCTTTCTGACAGGTCGCGAGCGAAGTGTAGAGACCGGACCCTGCAACCCGCAATCCGGAACATGCGTTCAAGAACAGGCATTCGATCCGGGAGGAGCTGGGACGCCTGTAACAAAGGTCATGCCAGCGCGACCGCCGGGCTACATACCGTAACGAACCCCGTAAGCCCCTGTGATTCGAAACGCATTCAGCGGGCCTTACCGTTTGCGTTAGCTGTAGTAGGTCCCGTGGTCCGGCTGGATCCCCCCGCCGATTATCCACGTCGCCTGGTAACGAAGCCATGACACTCACGCTTTTCCGCCACCGGCGCGGGCAATCCCTCGTCGAGACTGCCCTGGTCCTTCCAATGCTGGCCTTCTTGACCTTCGGCCTGCTCGACTTTGGCCGCGCCTACTACTTCCAGGTGGCCATCACCAACGCCGCCCGGGAGGGCGCCCGCACCGCCATCCTCAACAACTACACCGGACCGGCGACCCCGACCTGCACCACGTTGGACAACTACATCACCTGCCCGGCCCAAGCCGATATAGCCATCGTTAACGCGGTCAACGCCGAGCTCCAGAACACCGGCATCACCCCCAACTCGATCACGATTTGCCCACCCCACGACGCGACGGTCCCCACGACAGGCTGCCCCACCACCGCGAACCGCGTGGGCAACTGGACCGCGGCGACGACGAACTACTACGTCACCGTGAACGTCACCTACAACTTCACCCTGTTTACCCCGCTGCTCCAGAACCTGGTCGGCAACCCCGTGACCATGAGCGTCAGCGTGCAGATGAGGACCAACTACTGATGCGCCGCCGTTCGGCGGGCCAGTCGATGGTGGAATTCGCGCTGCTTTCCGGCGTGTTCTTCCTGCTGGTCATGGGCATCTTCGACCTCGGCCGGGCGGTCGCCGTGTACATCAGCATCGCCGAGGCCGCCCATGAAGGCGCCCGCCAGCTCGTGCTCCGGAGCAACGCGATCAGCACGCCGCCCGATACCGTGATCGTCAACGCGACGCTGGCGAAGATTGGCGGCGGGGGCCTCATCCTGATTGAAGACCCCTGCCTGCCAGGCTGCAGCACACCGGCCCAGGCGTCGACCAACCCGCCCACCAACTCCGGCTACATCTGGATCACGCCCAACCGGATTCCGGGCAACCACGAGGTGACGGTTCAGATCACCTACGCCTTTTCACCGATGACGGCCGTGATCTCCCAGCTGACCGGCACGACCATCACCATGACCGCCAGCTCCTCCATGCGGGCGGAGTACTGATGGGCTGGTTCCGGCAGCGCCGGCGGGGACAGGCCATCGTGATCATGGCATTGGCCATGGTGGCGATCTGCGGGATGCTGGCGCTGGCCATCGACGCCGGGCGGCTGTACTTCCAGCGGCGCTTGATGCAGGATGCGGTGGACGCCGGGGCGCTCGCCGGGGCGCAAGACCTGGTGGGGACCGTGGCCAACCCGAACGGGCAGCCCAATTACGCCCTCTGGCACGCCGTGCAGGATGCGTATTCGGTCTTCAACCTGACGCCCGCCTACAACAACCCCAATGCCGCTCCCTACTCCCCGGCCCCGCCGGGCAACACGGTGACCGATAGCGAGGGCAACTACACCGTCACCGCGGTTGCGCCCTCCGGCTACAACAACAAGCAGGTCCAGGTGAGCGTCACCTATCTCGCCAACGCAACCTTCGCCCAGATCCTGGGCTTCACCAACATCAACATCTTCGCCACGGCCACTGCCGAGGCCGGCACCAACGCCAAGACCTACGCCATCTTCGCCTACGGCGGCCTGGGGACCGGCAACACCATCAACGCCCAAATGAGCGGAGTCGGCCAGGTCGACAACGGCCAGGAAGGCAACGACTACTGCAGCTTCAGCACGGCCGGCATCACCATCAGCAACGCCAAATTCCACATTCCCACAGGTACCAGTGGCAGCATGAATATCAACGGCCGCCTGTTCATCAATTCCGGCAGCGACAACCAGAACCTGTACCAGTACTGGGTCAGCGCCCCACCCTTCGGCACCGGGCAGGACCCCAAGCCCGACTACCTGATGCCCGATACGTCTGGCCTGCCGTCGATCGGGCCCAGCAGCCGCACCAAGATTTCGAACCTACCGCCCGGTGGGAGCGTCGTCGTCTCGGGTGTCACGATCCGGAACACCACGTCAGGCACGCATGACTACTACGTGTACCGGCCCGGAAAGTACTCGAACACTATCCAGATCCCGTGGAGCTCATCTGGTGACGCCGCCGACGGCTATTACATCTTCCTGAACGGCATTTACTACTTCACCAGCGGAAACAACGTGGTGATCAATGGGGCGCACGTCTCGAACACGTCCAACGGCTTGCCGCATTACGTCAATTCCCTCGGCGCCAGCGACCTGCCGCCCAACCCAACCGATGGGACGGACGGCGTCGAGTTCATCATCGATGGAAGCAGTTCCTTCACCGCCGCCAATAGTGCGGCCGGCACGAGCGGGGGAGCCAGTCTCTTCTTCGTCTCCCCCAACTATGTGCCCTCCGGCAGCGTGCACATCGGCTTCTACATCGCACCGACCAACACCGCGGGCACCGCCTGGAGCAACCAGGGCTTCGACGCCAGCAGCTCCAACGCCCCCCGGTTTCAGGTCTGGGGGACCATGTTCGACGCCTCCGGCGGTGGGGGCTCCGTCTACCTTCGAGCGGTCCAGGTCGGGCCGCACAACCTGACCCCGACGGACAGCGACTCCAGCGGCCAGTATGCGATCAATGGCGAGTTCATCGGGTTCGTTATGACCCTGGACATGGGCAACGTGCTGGGCAACACAGCCGGCGCAACGCCCACCTGTCCCGGCCCTGTGTGGACAAACCGCGGTACCCCCGGGCTCCTCGTCCAGTTCAACATCAACTTCGCGCCTGCGCCGGGCGTGAACTCCGCGCTGGTCAAGTAGCCCGGATCCACCGATCGGACGAAGCAGATTGGGATGCGGGACGAGATGAGCGGAAGGAGGCTACGAGCACGCGAAGGCGCGCACCCGTCGGTGCGTAACTGAGCGCGCGCAGGAGACGACACCCCGCTCGCTCGTCCCGCGCCCAAGATGCAAGTTCGACGCGGTGGATTCGGGCTATGGTCTAAGCAGCTTCTCCACCAGCAGGAAGACACCCAGGCCCGCCAGAGCCACCCCAGCCAAGCGCTCCGCGCCCTCCCGCACCGCTTGGCCCAGCCGGCTGCCCAGGCGCAACCCGAGCTGGGTCGCCAGGAACGCCTGGAGTCCGATGAGCAAAACCACCAGAGCGATCGGCAGTTTCAGCAGCCCGATGGTGAAGCCGATGGCCAGCTCATCCAGGCTGATGCTCACGCCGAGCCCGATGACGGCCCAGCCATGGGTGCGGGCCAGCAGACTGGCCCGCCCGCTCTCGTCGCTTTCGGCCTTGGGCCAGACCAGGTAGACGCCCAGGGCAATCAGCACCGCAATGGCCACCAGGTCGGCCACATTCCCCAGGGCGGCGCCCGCGGCGAAGCCGGCCAGGAACCCGACCAGGGGCATCCCGGCTTCGAACGCACTGAACAGCAGGCTCACTCGGAGCCGCTCGCGGGGGGCCAGGCCGGCAATGCCGAGGGCCGCGGCCACGGCAAAGGTATCCAGTCCTAGCGGCAGCACCAGCGCTGCCAGCTTCAGGAGCACCGCCATACTCTATAGGCGTGACCGCTCTCGAGATTATCCGCCACAAGCGCGATGGTCTCGCCCATTCCGCCGCCGAGCTCGAATTCCTGGCCCGCGGCGCAGCCACCGGAACCATCCCGGACTACCAGCTGGCCGCCTGGTTGATGGCTGTGCGCCTGCGCGGCATGAACGACTCGGAAACCCACGCCTTGACGGTGGCCATGGCCCACAGCGGGCGGATGCTCGACCTCTCCAGCATTCCTGGGACCAAAGTCGACAAGCACTCGACCGGCGGGGTGGGCGACAAAGCCACCCTGGTGGTGGCGCCCATGGTCGCCGCCGCGGGTATCCCGGTGGCGAAGCTCTCCGGCCGGGCGCTCGGCCATAGTGGGGGCACCCTGGATAAGTTGGAGGCGATTCCCGGCCTTCGGGTCGACCTGTCGGTGGATGCCTTCATCGGCCAGGTCCGTCGCATCGGGATCGCCATCGCCGGACAGACCGCCGACATCGCGCCCGCCGACAAGGCGCTGTATGCGCTCCGCGACACCACCGCCACCGTGGACTCGGTGCCCCTCATCGCCA
>DASQAY010000231.1:0-3591 GCA_035635515.1 Candidatus Eiseniibacteriota bacterium
GGGATTGTGAGCAGTCGCCCGTCGTCGGTGCGGACCAGTTGCCAGCCGCCTTCGTGAGCCAGCCAGTGGTGGCGGTGACATAACAGCACCAGGTTGGAAAGATTGGTCGTCCCACCGCGGGTCCAATGTACGACGTGATGCGCGGCGCTCCAGGAGGGCGGCCGGTCACATCTCGGCCACTGGCAGTGCCCATCCCTTGCATCCACGGCACGCCTGGTGGTCCCCGCAATGACCCGCTTCGCCCGGCCAACATCGATCACGAGCGACTGCGATCCGAGCACCACCCGGGTAATCGTGCTGTCACAAGCCAGGCGCTGGACGGTCGTGGCGGAGATCGGCAGTGAGAACTCCAGCTCACCCGCCGGCGACCCGGCCAATCCGCGTAGCGTCTCCAGCGTGGTGGTGACCTGAAGGTGTGGTCGCTGGCCGGCTCGCTGCGGCACCAGCTCGGCGTCGAGGGCGTGCGTCGCCAGCTCGACCAGCGCGTCGGCGAGTCGGCGCTCGCGGCAGCGGTCATCGTCCGCGCCCAGCGGCCGGGCCAATGGCTCCAACGCCGTGCGCAGGGCAGCTCCCCCCGCCGAGTCCAGCCACCCATCGACCAACAGTGTCCCGTCCTCGCAGGGACTGAGTTGCAACCGGCGCCTCTCGACAGCGTCCGCTTCGTCGGCGGCAAAGCCCTTCGGGTCCGCGGCATGGCGGACGTGTTGGCAGAAGCGCCAGAGCCGACCGACGCTCAGCGCCTTCGCCTCGTTCAGCACGACCTGCTCATCAAAGCCGGTCGCCGTGTCGGAACTGGTCAACGCCTCGGCGGTGCGAGCGAGGACGACCAGGTGGCCAAAGCCAATCTGACCTTCGGCTACGGCCTGGCCGCTCAGGGGCAGGCGTGCCAGCTGCTCACCAACGCAGATGCGGTCTGCAGCGGCGCCCCCAGCCATCTTGCACTCGTAGCGAATCCACTGGATCGGGCTGACTGAGCCCCAGTCCTCCCACGCCTTGGTGTCGGCGAACTCGGAGGCCGTCTGAGAGAACCGGAGTTCGAGGCGATCGATCAGGTGGCGGAGCTGGGTCAGCTCCTCGGCCAATCCATCCGGCGTTCGATCCACTGGGGGTGAGCCAATGAACCGGTGGATGGCGGCGGCCAGATCGTCCAGCGGGAGAACCGAAGGCCGAGCTCCCCCTTCCCCCGTCGTCATGGTCCTATTATACGAACATTCGTTTGTTTGTCAAGTCCTAACCACAGGCCTGTGCCAGTCGACTGAGGAATCACGAGACGTTCGGCAGCCGACTCCCGCTGACGGTCGTCCAGGCGCGTGAGGTTCGATAATGAGGGCCGGCATGATCAAGCGGGTCGCTATGGCGTTCGGGGTGATCTACCTGGCGGCGGGGATCCTGGGCATGCTGCCGTTCCTAGGGGGCACCTTCGGGATGACCCCGAGCAACCTGCTGACTATCTTCTCCATCAACCTGCTCCACAACCTCGTCCACGTGGGGCTGGGTATCGCGGGCCTGGCCGCGGCCAGCAGCGAACGGAACTCACGCCAGTACGCCCAGATCGTGGGGATCGCCCTGCTCCTCCTCGGAGTGATCGGGATCTCGGATCCGGTGCACGGCGTGCTCCCGCTGGGGGGCGTGGACATTGTGCTCCACCTGCTGACCGGCGCGGTGCTCGCCTACTTCGGCTTCACGACTCCCGTCGCCCGGCGCACGGCCTGAAACTCGATCCGGGCTAAGCTTTTAGCCATGCGTGCGGCAGTCATCAAGCAGTATGGCGAGGCGCCGGTCATCGCCGAGCGGCCGGAACCGGCGGCTACAGATGGACTTGCCCTGGTTGAGGTGACCGCTGCCCCCTTGAACCCGGTCGACCTGTCGATCGCCAACAAGCGGTATTTCGCCCCGCCGCCGCCCGTGCCCTACGTGCCCGGTCGCGAAGGCGTCGGCCGCATCGTCCAGGGCAAGGCCTTCAAACCCGGAACGCTCGTGTACTTCGAAAGTCACCCTGGCGACGGTGCACTGGCGAAACGGGCGCTGGCCGTCGAGGGCCACACCATAGAAGTGCCCCCCGGGATTCCCGATCCGCTGGCCGCCGGGCTTGGGATCGCGGGTATCACCGGCTGGCTGGCCGTCGAGTGGCGAGGCCGCCTCCAGAAGGGGGAGACCGTCCTGGTGCTGGGCGCCACCGGCGTGGTGGGCAACGTGGCGGTGCAAGCCGCGAAGATCCTGGGGGCGGGCTTTGTGATCGGCGCCGCCCGAAACAAGGAAGCCCTCGCCCGGGTTCGAGAACTGGGCGCGGATGCCGCGGTCGAATTGACTCAGGACAATTTGACGCAAGCCTTTGCGGACGCGGCCGGGCGTCCCATCGACCTGGTCATTGACCCCCTCTGGGGTGCGCCGGCGGTAGCCGCCGCACAAGCCCTGCGAGTCGGGGGCCGCATGGTCCACCTCGGCCAGTCGGCCAGCCCGGAAGCGACCTTTACCTCCGGAACGGTCCGCGGGAAGATGCTGAGCATCCTCAGCTACAGCAATTTCGAAGTCCCCTGGGAGACCCGAGCGCAAGCCTTTCGCACCCTGGTCGGGCACGCGGTCGCCGGGCGGCTCAAGGTCGACTACGAGACCTTCCCGCTGGACAAGACGCCCGACGCCTGGAAGCAGCAGGCAGCCTCGCCCCACAAGAAGCTGGTGGTTACTCCCTGACCGAACCGCCCGCAGGGTTCGTCAGCCGGATCGCGGCCTGCAACGGGGTTGGCGTGCACTACTTCGAGGGCGGCGAGGGGCCTCCCATCGTGATGGTCCATGGTCTGGGCAGCTCAGCCGGCCTCGAGTTCCGCTTCAACCTGGAGGCGCTGGCCGAACGCCACCGGGTGATCGCCCCCGACCTTCCCGGATTCGGGCAGTCGGACAAACCGCAGGTTCCGTACACGATGCCGTTCTTTGTCGAGACCCTGGGGACCTTTCTGGAGCAGGTGGGCATCACCCGGGCCGCCGTGCTGGGCATCTCCTTTGGCGGCCGGGTGGTGCTGGGCCATGCCCTCCGGAAACCCGAGAGGGTGGAGAAGCTCATCCTGGTCGACTCACTCGGCCTGGGTGCGCCCCGACGGGTGATGGCCTACCGGCTTCTGCTGACGCGCGGCATCGGCGAGCTGATGATGACCAGCACCGCCACAGCGCTGCGGCGCCTCAGCCCTATGACCGTTCGGCGGTTCTGGGGCTGGTACCTCAATCGCCCAAAGTCCGTCGAGCACCTCCTGAGCGACAGCCGGATCCAGGACCACGGCCGGATGATGAATGCCCCGGGGTACCAGGCCGCCTACCTGGCCACCCTGCGGTCGCTGGCTGCCCGCTCGAGCCTGCGCGACGGGGTGGCGCTGGACCGCGAGCTGCGGGAGCTCAGCATGCCGGTGTTGCTCGTCTGGGGCCGGCACGACCACCTGTTTCCCCCCAGCCACGCCCAGGCCGCGGCCGCCGTGCTGCCCAACGCCCGGGTCGAGATCTTCGAGGAGGCCGGCCACACGCCCCAGATGGAGGAGCCCGAGCGCTTCAACCGGCTGGTCCTCGACTTCCTGGCCGAAGGCGCCACCCCCACCCTGCCCTCCC
>DASQAY010000232.1:0-15365 GCA_035635515.1 Candidatus Eiseniibacteriota bacterium
TGAAGACCACGGTCTCCTTGTCCTGGATGACCCGCTCGGCCAGGGTGCGGCCGGCATCGGTAGGGACGACCTGCAGCAGAGGGCGACCTGACCGGCGCTCGACGACCAGCCAATACATCCGGTCCGGGCGCGCCTGGGCGAAGGCTTCGTGCAGCAGGTCCGTCAGCCCGTTGAGCTGGGTGGCCCGTAGGTCGAGCTCGTGGACGGCGTGGCTGTTGAGCCCGTCCGGCTCGGCCTGGTCGAGGCCGGTCTCGAGCGCGCGGCAGACGGCTGACAGCCGGTCGGTCAGGCGCCGCGCGGCGGCGACCAGGCTGGTGAACCCCGGGAGCTGGCGGCCGCCCGGGTCGAGCAGGACCCGGTTTTCACCAAACAGGCGCGGGTCCGCATCCACGGGCGGCTGCTTCACAAAGCTCTGCACTTCGGCGAAGAGCTGCGCCGCCCCTTCCCGGGCGGCGGCCACCTCTGCGGCCAGGGTCGGATCAACCAGCTGGACCGCCGCAGCCAGCCAGGTCACGGCTTGCTCGAGGTTCTCGAGGAGGACGGCCTCCGACAGCCGCACGGTCAGATTCTCGACGGCGGCCTCCTCCAGCTGATGGGCCTCGTCCACGATCAGGTGCTGGTAGGAGGGCAGGACCGTGCCTCCCGACAGCGCGTCCGCCAGCAGGAGGGCGTGGTTGGTGACCACCAGGTCTGCGGCCCGGGCCGCCTGCCGGCTGTTCCAGTAGAAGCACGCCTGCTGCTGGTAGTTCTGGCAATGGGGACCCAGGCAGTCATCGGCCGTGGACGCTGCCCGCGCCCAGAACAGCTCGTCCAGCCCGGCGAGGCGGATCTCGGATCGATCACCCCTCTGGGTCTGCGCCAGCCAGACCAGCATCCGCAATTTGAACTTCACCTCGTCCGCAAACCAGCTGCCATCGGGTCGGCGGCTGGGCGCATTCAGGTAGCGGTTCCAGCGGCGCAAGCTGACGTAGTTCGCCCGGCCCTTGAGCAGGACGGCGCTGAAGTCGAAGGGCAGCCAGCTCTGCAAGAACGGGATGTCTTTGTGGAACAGCTGCTCCTGCAAGGTGATGGTGTTGGTCGCCACCACCACCCGCTCCTTTAGGGCCGCCGCTCGATGCACCGCCGGCAGCAGGTAGGCGAGGGATTTGCCGGTCCCGGGGCCCGCCTCGACCATCAACCGGCCTCCCCGTTGGAAGAGCTGGGCGACGGCCAGCGTCATCTGCTGTTGCGACTCGCGCATCTCGTAGTCGGGCAGCCGCGCCGCCATGGGGCCCTCGGGGTCGAGCAGCGCCCGGATGGCCATGGGATCGCGTGGGCCGGCGGGCCGCGACGTGGCCGCCGCCTGGGGTTGTATGACCGGGAGGGTCGGGCCGCCGACCCCGTCGGGACCCACCCGCCGCGCGTCTTCGAGAAAGCTTTGAATCGGATGGACCCAGCCCCGGGTGGCGTCGAGCATCCGGTCGAGGAGCTCAGCCGGCAGTCCGCGCGCCAGACGCCACAGGTACCCGAACAGCTGGCGAGCGGCGTCGGCGTCGGATAGCGCTCGGTGCGGATGGGCGTGGCTGAGCACCAGCTGGCGCGAGAGATGCGGCAGGCTGTGGCTGGGGGCCGTGGGCAGCAGGATGCGCGACAGGTCCAGCGTGTCGTACAGCTCGTACCCGTGCCGGCCGTCCGGACCCCCAAAGAAGGAAAGGTCAAACGTCCCACTGTGGGCGACCACGGCCGAGTCACCGACGAAGTCGATCATTTGTTCCATGACCGCCTGGGGGCCGGGGGCTTGGGCCACGTCCGTATCGGCGATGCCCGTCAGCCGCTGCACCGAGAGCGGGATGGGGACCTCGGGCCGGACCAGCGACTCAAAGCGTTCGATCACGGTGTCGCCGCGGAACCGGACGGCGCCCACCTCGATGATGCGGTCCAGCCGGGGGCTCAGACCTGTGGTCTCCAGGTCCAAGGCCACGTACGTGCGGTCCATTACAGAAGTTGCGCCGCGAGCTCCGCTAATTCGGATCGCTGGCCCTTGGTGAGGGTTACATGGCCGGCGATCGGATTGCCCTTGAACTTCTCGACCGCGTAGCAGAGGCCGTTGCTCCGAAAGTCGAGGTAGGGATGGTCGATCTGGTTCGGGTCGCCGGTGAGCACGATCTTGGTCCCCTCCCCCGCCCGCGACACGATGGTCTTCACCTCGTGCGGGGTGAGGTTCTGCGCTTCATCCACGATGATGAATTGCTGCGGGATGCTGCGGCCGCGAATGTAGGTGAGGGCCTCGACCTCGAAGATGCCTTTGTCCTGGATGTGCCGGAGCATGTCGGCGGCGGTCTGTTCCTTGTACATCCCGCTCATCAGGTACTCCAGGTTGTCATAGATCGGCTGCATCCAGGGGCGAAGTTTCTCGTCCTTGTCCCCCGGCAGGAAGCCGACATCCTTGCCCATCGGGATCACCGGGCGGGTGACCAGCAGGCGGCGGTAGCGGTGCTGGTCCAGAACCTTGTGCAATCCGGCGGCCAGGGCCAGGAGCGTCTTTCCGGTCCCGGCCCGGCCGGTCATGGTCACCAGCGCGATCCGGTCGTCCAGCAGGATGTCGAAGGCGAGGCGCTGGCCGAGGTTCTTCGGCTGGATCCCCCAGATCTCTTTCTTGATCGGCGTCAGGGCCAGGATCTGCTGCTTCTCGGCGTCGAACCGCCCGAGGGCGGTCTGGTTGGTCCCGTTCAACGACTTAAAGTGGACGAACTGGTTGCAGAAGAGGTGGCCGTTGCTGGGCGCGAAGACACTGCTCTTGTAGAAGTCGTCGATCTCTTCGGGAGTCACTTCCAGAGTCGTCATCCCGCTGTACAGGTCGTCTTCGTTCACGACCACTTTGTCAGTCTCGTAGTCCTGGGCGGCCAGGTTCAGCGCGTCCGCCTTGACCCGCACGTTGATGTCCTTGCTGACCAGGATTACGGGCGTGTTCGGATGCTCCTCCTTGAGCTGCAGGGTCAGCGCGATCACCTGGTTGTCCGGTTTGTGGGGGTCCAGATCCTCCGGCAGATGCTGCGGGCTCTCATGCTTGAGCTGCACCCGGAGCGATCCACCCCCCCGCATTGGGACTCCCTCGGAAAGCTTGCCCAGCGCCCGGAGCCGGTCCAGCTGGTTGGCCACCAGGCGGGCGTGGCGGCCGACCTCGTCCTGGCGCCGCTTCTGGCCGTCCACTTCCTCGATCACGACGAACGGGATGACCAGATCGTTGTCCTGGAAGGAGAAGATGGCGTTGGGATCGTGGAGCAGAACGTTGGTGTCCAGGACGTAGATTTTCTTCACACGGCCTCCGAGCTTCGGATTGGCGCGGGGTACTCCCCCTGGTATTCCAACGGTAGGAGTTCAGCGATCTTCATCATCAGGTAATCGGCGCTCTGCTGGTGGTCCATGGCACTGCCGTCGGCCTGTCGTTCGGGCAGCTGGAACGGGCGCCCGAGTTGCATCGACACGGGCGCCCGCCTGGGAAACCGGCCGCGGCGACCGAGCACCTTCTCGGTTCCCCAGATCCCAAGCGCCAGGATGGGAACGCCTGAGCGGCGGGCTACGAAGCCGGCGCCCGGTTCGGCGCGCTGGAGTCGGGCGTCCTCCGAGCGGTGCCCCTCTGGAAACAGGACGACCGCCTCGCCCTGCCGCAGCAGGTCGAACGCTCGGCGCAGCGCCTTGCGGTCCGGTGAATGCCGGATCACGGGGAAAGCATGATAGCTCCGCACCAGCCAGCGCATAAAGACCCCCCCTCGGAAGAGTTCGGCCTTGGCCATGAACCAGACCGGCCGCGGGGTCCAGGCCCCGATCAGCGGCGGATCCACAGCGCCAACATGGTTGGAGACGATCAACAGCGATCCTTTTCGAGGAACGTTTTCCACTCCGCGGAGATGGAAATTGGAGCTTCCGAGGATGATGAGGGTCAGGAGCCGGGCAAGACGCGTGAGGAAGAAATAGCTCAAACCCGAATTACCGACCGGTGGGAAGCCGCGACATCACTTCTTCGAGCACCCGCGCCACCGACTTGCCCTCGGTCGAGATGATTATAGCATCGGGTGCCGCCCGTAACGGCGCGACTTCGCGCTCGCTGTCCGCGCGATCACGCCCCTCGACTTCCGCATCCAGCACCGCATCGGGCGGGGCCTCGTGGCTGAGCCGCTCGAGGTCGCGCCGCCGGCGCGCGGACCGCTCCGCCACCGAAGCCGTGAGGAAGAACTTGTGCTCGGCGCTCGGAAAGATCACGGTCCCGATGTCCCGCCCCAGCACCACGGCGTCTGTGGTCGCACACGCCCGCTGGGGCGCCACCAACAGTTCCCGCACCGGAGCCTGCCGGGCGATGGTGGCCAGGTCTGCGGCGATCAGCGGATCGAAGGCCTCGCCGGTCACATCCCGCCCATCGACTTCCACCAGCGGACCCCGCACGGGCTCCGGGGAGGTGTTGATCTCGATCCGCAGGCGACGCACCAGGTCCACCAGTCGGGTCACATCGTCGGGGGCGATGCCGCGTCGGCGGGCTTCGACTGTCACCGCGCGGTAGAAGAGGCCGGTGTCGACCAGCGCGTAGTGGAGCCGGGCCGCTAGCATCCGACCGATGGTGGTCTTGCCGGAGCCGGCCGGTCCGTCGATGGCGATGATCATGCCAGCCCGACCGCCCGGCGGAGCTCGCGCACTTCCGTCGCACTCAGCTCCCGGCTGGCGCCCGGTGGTAGCCGGCCGAGCCGCAGCGGGCCGATCCGCACCCGCTCCAGGTCGAGCACCGGATGGCCCAGCGCCCGCCAGATCCGGCGGACTTCGCGTTTGCGTCCCTCCGTCAGCACCATGGTGAGACGGACCTGATCGGTGTCGTCGCTATCAACGGCGACGCTGGCCGGCTGGAAGCGTTCCTCCCCCACTGTCATCCCCTCTCGTATGCGGGCCAGAGCCCGGGCGCTCGGTCGGCGGCGGAGCCGCACTCGGTATTCCTTTTGCACATGGTAACGCGGGTGCATCACTCGGACCGCCAGCTCGCCGTCGTCGGTCAGCAGCACCAGGCCGCGGCTGTCCAGGTCGAGCCGGCCGACGGGATAGAGCCGCGGCCGCGTCGAGCCAGGGGACCGGGCCAGGAGATCGATCACCGTGTGACGGCCGCGCGGATCGCTGGCCGCGGTCAGCACGCCGGCGGGCTTGTTGACCATCAGGTAAGTGCGTTGCGCGGGCAGGCGTGCCGGCTGGCCGTCGACTGCGACGCGGTTGCGGTCCGGGTCAATCTGCCGGCCCGGCGCCGCCACCTCACCGTTGACCCTCACGCGGCCGGCCGCGATGAGCAGGTCGGCCTTGCGGCGGGCCGCCACCCCGCTGCGCGCTAGGAACTGGTTGAGCCTGATGGCTGCAGGGGCGGCAGCTCCTTCAGGCTGCTGAGCCCCAGAATCTGAAGGAACTTCATGGTGGTCCCGAAGAGCCGCGGGGTGCCCGGCGTTTCCAGCCGGCCGACCTCCACGATCAATCCCTTTTCCTCCAGGTTCTCGAGCACCGCCTCGCAGTTGACCCCCCGGATCTCCTCGATCCGGGCTCGGGTCAGCGGCTGGCGGTAGGCGACGATGGCCAGCGTCTCGTAGGCTGCCGGTGACAACCGGGCGGGGTATTCGGGTCGCAGCACGCGGCGCACGACGCCCGCCTGGGCCGGATGGGTGACCAGCTGCAGCTGGTCCTGGTGGCGCTGCAGCATCAGCCCGCGCCCGACCAGCTGGGCGTCCAGCCGAGCCGCCGCCTCTTCGACCGCATCCAGCGGAGCCCCCAGGATGTGGCCGAGCTCAATGAAATTCACGGGGCGGTTGAGGGTGAAGAGGACCGCCTCCAGGGCTGCCGCCAGGGTGACCGCCGGATCGGCCTGCGGTGCGATCACGCTCTCGCTTTCACCCGGATTTCGGCAAATGGGGTTGGCTGGACCACGCTGACCTCCCCGATTCTAATCAGCTCCAGTAGAGCCAGGAACGTGACCACGGCTTCCAGGCGGGTTCGCGCCCGGACGAACACCGCCGAGAAATTCATCTCCGGATGCGCGCGCATCATCCCCCGCAGTTGCTCCAGCTTGTCCGCCAGCGAGACGTGTTCCATCTCGACGGTCAGCGCCTCGACCGGCGGCAGCCGGTCCATCACCTGCTGGAAGGCCGCCGCCAGCAGGTCGAGGGTCATCTGCACCTTCGGCTCGCGGATCACCTCCGGTTCGAAGAGTCCGGCGAAGGTGAAATGCCCGCCGGCGTGCCGTCGCATGATCGAATCGGCCAGCTCCTTGAACCGTTTGTACTCTTCCAGACGCCCCCGAATCGCCGACTCCCAGGCCTCGAGGTCCTCTTCCGCCTCGGGCATGGCTGCCGGCAGGAGGGCCGCCGCTTTCAGCTGGACCAGGCGGGCGCCGATGACCAGGAAGGCCGCCATCTGGTCGAGCGGCGGTGGGGTTTCGTCGAGTGCCCGCAGGTAGTCGTCCGTCAGGCTGGCGAGCGAGATGATGGCAAGGTCGACCTCTGCCCGCTCGGCCAGCGCCAGGAGGAGCTCAATCGGTCCTTCGAAGGCCTGGGTCCGAACCAGATAGACCGGATCGCGGTCCAGGTCGGTGCCGGCCGGTGTGGCGGCGGTCAATTCCGCCCGTCCGCGTGACGCAGCCGCCGGGTGCGCTCCAGCGTCGGGGACGGCGCGTGGTGTTCTGCGATCACGGCCGCCACCTCGTCAGCGCCCAGCTCCTGCAGGCGGGCCGCCCCGATGGCCGCATGCCGCCGATAGGTGTCGTACCGTTGCCGAAAATCCGGAAGCCGCCGCAGGAGTCGCGACCACATGGTGGGTGAGACCGCCTCCAGGAAGACCGCCAGACTGCGGTCGACGATGGAGAAGTGGGCCGCCGCTTTACCTATGTCATGCAGGAGCGCCGCCTGCTGGAGCACGCGGTCCTCCTCACCCAGCCCCTCCAGGGTGGCCAGCACATCCAGGGCGTGGCGCTGCTCGTTGACCGGGAGCCCCAGGAACAGGGGGGCGAGGCGGGGGCCGAGAATCCCGACGGCGTGCGCCCGCTCATCGGGCGTCACCCGGGCCGCGCTGTGGCGCCAGAACTGGGCCACCCGGCGGCCCGCTGCCGCCATCATTCGCCGTCGATCAGCGGCAGGCCCCAGCGCAGCTTCTGCCGGAGCAGCTCGAAGAATCCCAGGGCGGGCTCGAACCGCACCAGGTCGACCCGGTGGGGATCCACCGTCACCTCCACCTCCGCTCCCACCTCCAGGTTGGCCGCCAGCTGGCCGTCGGCGGTCAGCACCCCCACCGCGGAGGGCAGCCGGATCGTGATTCGGGCCGTTTCGGGCAGCACGACCGCCCGGTTGAAGAGACTGTGGGGGTTCAGGGCGGTGAAGATGAGGTCATGGACCTCCGGGTGGAGGATGGGCCCGCCCAGAGAGAGGGAATAGCCGGTCGAGCCGCTGGCGGTGGAGACCATGGCCCCGTCGGCGTCGAACCGGGCCCCCTCACTGCCATCGAGCATGACCTCCACCCGGATCAGGCTGAACTCGATCCCCCGATGGATCACGAAGTCATTGAATGCCGTGTGCAGCTCGGGCCGGCCCTTCACGCGCGCCTGCAAGATGGCGCGCTGCTGGATTCGGAAGTCACCCGTCCGCCAGCGGTCGATGGCCGGTTGCAGGTCTTTCACCTCGACCTGGACCAGGAAGCCCAGCCGGCCGAGGTTCACCCCCAGTACCGGGATGCCAGCCGTGGCAGCCTGCCGGGCGGTCCACAGCAGCGTGCCATCGCCACCGAAGCTCACCAGCAGGCCGGTCCCGTCCAGGTTGCGGCCGAGCGAGTCGGGCATGTCCTTCCGTGTGGTCCGATGGTCCCACACGCGAAATCCGTGCCGTTGCAGGTGATCGCGGGCCGCCCGAATCGGCGGCAGCTCGGCGTCAATCTGGGGATGGTAGACAAATCCGACTGATTGGGTCATCCCGGCCTCAGGTGGATGAAGAACTCGCGGTTGCCTTTGGCGCCGGCGATGGGCGAGGCGGCCTGCGCCAACCACTGGAAGCCCATGTCCGCCGTGGCGTGGCGCAGGGTGTGGAGGACCTCCTGGTGCTGGGCCGGATCGCGAACCACGCCCCCCTTCCCCACCCGACCTCTGCCCACCTCGAACTGGGGTTTGACCAGGGCGATGATGTCAGCGGGCGGATCCAACAGCCGGTTGACCTGGGGTAGCACCTGGCGCAGCGAGATAAACGAAACGTCGACGGTGGCCAGGGTGGCGGGCTGCGGCAGGTGCTCGAGCTGGCGGATGTTGGTGCGTTCCAGGAGCTGCACCCGCGGATCCTGGCGCAGCGACCACGCCAGCTGGCCGTAGCCGACGTCGACCGCGATCACCGCCCGGGCGCCCCGTTGCAGCAGGACGTCCGTGAACCCGCCCGTCGAGGCGCCCACGTCCAGGCAGACGCGGCCGCGCACGTCGACGCCGAACTCTCCGAGGGCGCTGTCCAGCTTCTCGCCCCCCCGACTCACGAATCGTGTCTGGCCTTTGAGCGCGATCTCAGCGTCGGACGTCACCGGCTGGTCGGGCCGCGCCACGATGGCGCCGGACACGGTCACCAGCCCGGCCCGGATCAGCGCCTGCCCCCGCTCGCGCGACGTGACCAGCCCGCGCTCGACCAGCGCCTGATCGAGCCGCATCCCCTTCTTTAGCACGGCAATTTTCCCCTCCCTCCAGGGAGGGGTCGGGGAGGGTGTAGCGGCGCCGGCGCGTGCGTCACCATGACCGGTGGTCACGTAAACGCCAGGCCCACGATCACCCCGAGGGCGCCACCCGCAAACACCTCAATGGGAGTATGGCCCAGCAGCTCGCGCAGTCGTTCCTGGCGGATGCCCTGGTGGGCAATGAACAGGTCGTCCAGCAAGCGGTTGAGGATCATGGCCTGCTGGCCGGCCGCCCGGCGCACGCCGGTGGCATCGTACATGACGACCAGCGAGAAGAGCAGCGAGAGGGCGAAGAGGGGCGCCTGCAATCCCTGGAGCCGGCCGATGACGGTGGTCAGCGCCATCACCAGGGCGGTGTGCGAGCTGGGCATGCCCCCCGCCGTCGCCAGCCGGCGGACGTTGAGCCGCCGGGTCAGCACCGAGTCGGTGATCACCTTGCTGACCTGGGCGATCCCCCAGGCGATGGCCGGGACCACGAAGTACGGGTTGCGGAGGAGGCTCACGGGGCGGGAGGACGTTCCAGGTCGAGGCGGCGCTCGGCGTCGCGCAGGAGCTGCGAGCAGTGCCGGGCCAGCAGCAGGCCTCGCTCGTAGGCCCACACCGACTCGGCCAGATCTTCCTGCCCATGCCCGAGCTGCTCGACCGTGTGTAGGAGGGCCGCGACCGCGGTCTCGTAGTCCATCTGGGCGACGTCCTCGTTCACCGGCTCATCTCAGCTGGGCCCTGGTCGCGATCTTGCCCAGGATGCCGTTGACGAACTTGCCCGAGTCTGGTCCCCCGAACGTCTTGGCCAGCTCGATCGACTCGTTGATGGCAGCTTTCAGCGGCACCCCCGGCAGGAAGAGCATCTCGTAGATGGCGATCCGGAGCAGGGTGCGTTCCACTTTGGCCATCTGGGCCGGCGTCCAGTTGCTGGACGCCTCCGCCAGCTCCCGGTCGATCTCGTCGCGGTGTTCGAGCACGCCCGTGACCAAGGTGCTGGCAAAGGTGGCCACCTCCGCATCGGCGTGCGCCTCCGCTACCTGGTAGTCAAGGGCGCGCTGCGGGTCCTTCGAGTCACCCTCCAGCTCGAACAGGACTTTGAGCGCCAGCTCGCGCGCCAGATGTCGTCTACCCGCGGGCTCCGTCCTCCGGGAACCGGACGTCCCCCACGAAGATGTTGACCTGGCGGACTTCCAGCCCCAGCATCTTGTCGATCGCGTCCACCACCTGGCGCTGGACCTCGGCCGCCACCGACGGCACGTGGGCGGAGCTCTCCACGACCAGGAAGAGATCGAGGGTCAGGGTCTCGTTGCTCATGTCGACCCGCACGCCCCGATGCGCGGCGCCGCTGTTGAGGAGTCGGCTGCTATCCCGAGAGCGCGCCGGGTACATGCCCGCCACCCCCTGCACCTGGACCGCGGTCAGGGAGGCGATGTGGGCGATCACCTCGTTGGCGACCTTGACCGAACCCATCCCGGTTTCAGGCATCAGACACGCTCCACGTACTCCCCAGTGCGCGTGTCGACCCGGATGATGTCCCCCTCGTTGACGAAGAACGGCACGTTGAGGGTGAGCCCGGTCTCCACCGTGGCCGGCTTGCCGCCGCCGGAGGCGGTGTCGCCCCGAAAGCTGGGCGGGGTGCTGGTGACTTTGAGGTCCACCGTGGTGGGCAGTTCCACCCCGATGGCGCTGCCGTCGTACATGAGCACCGACAGCGGGGTGTTTTCCTTCAGGTACTTGAGCGAGTCCCCCAGCTGGTCATCGTTGAGGGGCATTTGATCGTAGCTCTGTGTATCCATGAAAAAGTGCCGGTCGCCGTCACTATACAGATACTGCATCGCGACCTTTTCGATCCGCACCCGCGGGAACCGATCTTTGTCCCGGAACTTCTGCTCGATGATCGCCCCGCTGCGCATGTGCTTCAGCTTGGTGCGAAAAAACGTGTCACCCCGGCCGAGCTGCGTCTGCTGGAAGCCGAGCACGATGTAGGGCTCGCCCTCCCACTCGATAGTCATGCCGTTCCGAAACTCATTCGGGCTTACCATGAGATTTCCACGGCCTAAATCGAGTGGTCCATCCAGGGCCCTCGATTCCCTTGCGAAACTCGTTCGGACTGAGGGGCCGTCGGCAGACTGACGTTGATGGACGCCCAACCCACTCGGGGCTGCCGTCGGCAGACTGTCATGCCGTTGCGAAATTCGTTCGGGCTAACCATCGTGCTACTTCTTGAGCATCTTAGCCAGATAGTCCAGCGCCAGCAGATAGCCGGAGAATCCCAGCCCGCTGATGACGGCATGGGCGGCCGCGGCGGTGACCGAGCGGTGCCGGAACTCCTCCCGGGCGAAGACCTGCGAGATGTGGACCTCGATCACCGGTTTGGCAAACCCATGGAGGGCGTCGTAGAGCGCGTAGCTGGTGTGACCCAGTGCGCCCGGGTTGACGATGACCGCGTCGGCGTCGCGCTGCTTCTCGATCTCGTCGATCAGGGCGCCCTCGTGATTCGATTGAAAGAAGATCACGTCGCAGCCGAGCGCCTTCGCCCGGTCCGAGACCGCGTCGCTGAGCTCGGACAGCGTCCCCTTGCCGTAAATGATGGGCTCCCGCCGGCCGAGGCTGGCCAGGTTGGGCCCGTTCAAGACCAGCACTTTCATCCCGCTAGCACCTCGTCCAGGACTGCGTCGACGTCCGCCGCCGGCACCTGGCACCCGTACTCTACCCGCCCCAGCTCCCGGAGCAGCACCCAGCGTGGTTCGCCATCCCTCGCCTTCTTGTCGTGGCGGAGGGCCGCCAGCAGTCGGGCCCGTGAGACTTGGGGCGGCGGGCTCAGCAGGCCGTAGTCGGCCAGCAGTTGGTGCTGGGCCGCCACGGTCTGGGCGTTCGTGAGTCCGAGGCGGAGGCTGAGCCTCGCCGCCACTTTCATCCCCCAGGCAACCGCATCCCCATGCATGATCCTGCCGTAGCCGGCGGCCGCCTCCAGCGCGTGCCCGACGGTGTGCCCGTAGTTCAGGATGGCGCGCCGGCCGGCTTCAAGCGGGTCCTCCGCCACGACCTGTGCTTTGAAGGCGCAGGTGCGCGCCACCACATCAGGGAACAGCTGGGCATCTCGGGCCATCAGGGCAGTGCGCTCCGCATGCAGGAGATCGAACAGCGAAGCGTCGCCGATGATAGCAGTTTTGATGATCTCGGCCCACCCCGACCGGAACTCGCCGGCCGGCAATGTTTCGAGGTAGGTCAGGTCGGTGACGATGGCGGCCGGCTGGTGGACGGCGCCAACCAGGTTCTTGCCGGCGGCCACGTTGATGGCGGTTTTCCCCCCGATGCTGCTGTCGACCATGGCCAGCAGTGTGGTCGGCACCTGGACATACGGAACGCCCCGCAGCCAGGTGGCGGCGGCGAACCCCGCCACGTCCCCCACGGCGCCCCCACCCAGGGCGACCAGTCCGCCCTGGCGGTCCACGCCCTCGGCCGCCAGGAACTCGTACAGCCGGGTCAGCGGTTCGACCGATTTGGCCTGCTCGCCGCGCGGCAGTACGTAGCGTCCGGGTTTGAATCCGGCCTGGACGAGGGCTGCCTCCAGCAGTGGCGCGTGATTCAATCCCGCACCCTCGTCAGTCACTACCACGACCGCGGCGCGGACGCCTGCCCGCCGCAGGGCTGGCGCCACGTAGTGCGCCAGCCGGTATCCCAGGGTGATCTCGTGCTCGGCGTTCGGGATCGCGATAGAGATGCGGTACGGACCGTCATCCGGTGCCGCGTCCTTGATCCGCATCGCCACCGACGCCGGAGCCATGCCTTCGATGGGGACCACCAGGTCGGCCTGCTGGTAGCGCGCCATCCGGAGCGGGAGCAGCGTCGCCAGCGCGGCCTCCACCCCGCCCTCCAGCATCGGACGGCCGGCGCCGTCCCGCAGCCGCTGGCGCAGCGTGGCGGGACTGGCCACCAGCGCCACGACGCTGTTTCGATCCCGCAGCAGCCGCCAGTTGTCGGCGGCCATGGGCGCCCCGCCTCCCACCGCCAGCACCTGTCCGTCCGCAGCCAGGGCTCGTTTCAGCGCCTCGCGTTCTCGCGCCCGGAACCCGCGCTCCCCGTCGGCCGCGAAGATCTCGGGAACCGACCGACCGGCTTGCTGAACGATGACCTCGTCGAGATCGACGAAGGGCCGCCCCAGCTTCTCCGCCAGGATCCGTCCGACGGTGGTCTTGCCCGTCCCCATGAAGCCGATGAGGACGACGTTGTTCATCGCCGGGCGAGCTGGCGCTCGTATCCTTTCAGGTTGCGCGTGAGCTCGGGCAGCGAGTCCCCGCCGAATTTTTCGAGCAGGGCATTGGCCAGCACCAGCGCCACCATGGCCTCCCCCACCACCCCGGCGGCCGGCACCACGCAGATGTCGCTCCGCTCGTAGTGGGCCTTGACCGCTTGCTTGGACTTGACATCGACCGACGGCATCGGCTTGAGCAGCGTGGAGATCGGCTTCATCAGGCCGTGCACCACGATGGGTTCGCCGTTGCTGATGCCCCCTTCCAGCCCGCCCGCTCGGTTGGTCTGGTGCCGAAAGCCACGGCCCGCCACATGGACCGGCACGTCGTGGACCCGGGAACCGGGAAGGTATGGGGCTTCAAAGCCGGCACCCAGGGCGACGCCCTTGCAGGCCGGGATGCTCATCACCGCCTGCGCCAGCAGGCCGTCCAGCCGCGTATCCCACTGCCGGTAGCTGCCCAGCCCTGGGAGAACCCCTTCTGCCACCACGGTAAAGATGCCGCCCAGGGTGTCCCCCGCCGCCCGCGCGGCATCGATGGCGTCCACCATGGCGCCCCCGGCCTCTGCGTCCGGGCTGCGGACCGGCGAGGCCTCCACGGCCTTCCAGTTGATGCGCGCGGGGACCGCGGCCTCGATAGCGCCGATCGACCGGGTGTAGCTGTGGACCGCGATGCCGAAGCTGCCCAGGAGCTGTTTAGCGACGGCGCCGGCCGCCACGCGCGCCGCCGTTTCCCGCGCGCTGGCGCGCTCCAGCACGTCGCGGGCGTCATCCGCGCCGTACTTGAGCATGCCGGCCAGATCGGCATGCCCGGGCCGCACCCGGGTGATGGGCTTGCGCTTCAGTCCATCGGCCTCCACGCTCATAACGGCCTTCCAGTTGTCCCAGTCCTTGTTCTGGATGTCCAGCGTGATCGGGGAGCCGAGGGTCTTGCCGCCCCGCACGCCGGACACGATCCGGGCCGCGTCCTTCTCGATCTTCATCCGGCCCCCTCGGCCGTGACCCCCCTGCCGGCGGGCCAGGTCGGGCGCCAGGTCGGCCGCCGTCAGCGGCAGCCCCGCGGGCACGCCGTCGACGATGACTGTCAGTCGCTCGCCGTGAGACTCACCAGCAGTAAGAAACCGGAACATACGTGCGCCCCATCATACCGACCGATCCGGGTGGTTACCGGTCGAGCAGCATCGGCCAGGCGTTGTCACCCGCGCCCACCGTGGGAAGCCGAGCTGCTGGTAGAGGGGCAGCGCGGGGTTGTCGACCTCCATGCTCGCCCCAGGTCACCAGATTGCCCGGCCCCACTCAGCGACGCCTACGTGCCGCTGGGCCGTCGCCGCGCCTCAATCTGGGCGAAGATCGCATTCCGGAACTGCTGGGGGTGGGGGATTTTCTGCAGCACCTCGCCGCTGTCGCGGCCGGCTGACTCGAGCTCGATGTCGCCGAATCCCCAGGTGCGGCCCCACAGCCCCTGGCGGGTGGTCAGGTCCTGGATCCGGTCCACGGCGATGGAGCGCGAGAAGCGGCCCACGATGCCCTCATTCAGGATGACCCGCTGGTCGGTCAACACGTACTCGTGGGCACGCCAGCGCCAGTAATAGAGGTTAAGCACGACCACGGCCAGGATCACCAGGCCAAGCAGTACGAAGAGCCGCAACTCGGCCTGGGACGGCACCTGCAGGGCCACGATCATCAGAATGACGGCGCCCAGAATCGTCAGGACAAAGGGCCGGAACACGACCACCCAGTGTTGGCGGGCGACCAGCACCAGGTGCTCACCGGGAAGCAGGTCTTCCCGCCTCATGGCCGCTGCAGCAGGAGCGTGATCAGGGTACCCAACACCAGGAAGGGTCCGTACGGGATCGCCTGCCGCATCTTACGGATCCGGGTGACCACCAGCAGGATGGCGACGAACCCGCCCAGGAACACCCCCAGCAGGATGGCCCGCACCACCCGGAAGTCCGTGAGCCCGGTGGCCAGCCCGATAAAGAGCGCCAGCTTGATGTCGCCGATGCCCATCCCCTCCGGGCCGTAGATCAGGGTGGCCACCAGCACCAGCAGCGCGAAGACGGCCGCGGTGGCGACTCCGGCCACTGCGGCGGTCCGCCAGTCCGGGCCGGGCCAGCTGAGGGCCGGAGTCCAGGGGGTGATGAACGAGAGGATCAGCGCCACGGCGCAGCCGGGGAGGATGACCAGGTCCAGGATCAGGCGGGTGTTGAGATCAAAGGCGAACACCTGGACCAGGATCAGCACGTACACCGAGTCGATCAGCAGCAGCAGGCCGAACCCCACCCGCCAGGCGAACAGGAAGAAGAAAATTCCGGCCAGCGCCGGCTCCAGCCATTGTTGCCAGCCGGTGGGCTGGTAGACGATCCGCTCCTCCGGGCTGAGCCCTCGAGACTCGATGACGGCCAGCCAGCGCGAGAACCGGTTGACCCCCAGGCCG
>DASQAY010000233.1:0-1974 GCA_035635515.1 Candidatus Eiseniibacteriota bacterium
CCCTCGAGGAGCATACGAAGGAGGCGCACCAGCTGACCGGCTAAGCGGGGCTATGGGCTGGTGCCGATTGCCAGCGCAAGAGGCTTGACATCGTACAGCCGGGCTGTATTCTTGGGTCCTACTGACTGGTACGGAGGAGGAGCCCGATGCCGGCCATCCTTGCGCTGACCGAACTCGACCAAAGCGGCCGCATTCACGTGCTCGTCGACCAACTGGTGGCGGCCACCAGCGTGGCCGACGATCCCCGGGCGAGTTCGCAATCGCCCAGCTACTCGCGCCGGGCCTGGCTGGCGGCCCGAGACCAGGCGATCGACCGCTTCGTCCAGCAGGTGCTGCAGGAATTCCCGCCTCCAGGGGGCGCCGGCCCAGAGCTTGAGGTGGAGCTCCGGACGCTGGCGACCAACCTGGCCCGACACAAGGTCAGCCGCTAGCGCAGACAAACTAGTCTCCCTCCCCCTTCTCTTGTGGGGAGGGTTAGGGTGGGGGTGTCTCGAGCAGAGGGCGCCTAGGCCGCATACTGCCGGGCTGGCTTACCGTTTTACCGGCCAGCCATGTCTTTTGCCAGCCTGGAGCCGGTCCGCCGCCGGATCCTGATCGCGATCTGGTTGGCGGGCGCCGCTTCCCTGGCGGCCACCATGGTTTTTTCGATCGCCTATACCACCCCCTACCACACGATTTGGGCGTGGATCAGCTTCATCGCCATGGTTGTCGTCGAGGATGTGGTCCGGCGTCGCGGACCGGGCTGGGGCTGGCAGCTGCCCGTGGTCACGCTGGTGGCCGCGACCATCGCGTTCCGGAAGCATCCGGACGTCACTGTCCTGGTGGTGCTGTCGGCCGCTCCGCTGGCCAGCCTGCTGATGCGCCAGGCGTGGTTCACGCTCCTGGGCAAGACCGCCAGCTGGATTATCGCCGTCGTCGTCGGGTCTGCGGCCCTGGGGCTGGTTGGCTTTGGCGACACACCGCACTTCGTAGCGGCGACCGCCGTCCTGCTCCTGGTGGTCGCCACCCTGGACTCGATGCTGCGGTGGTTCCTGGCGGGCGCTGAAGCGCCTGCCATCACGCTGAGCTGGCGCGCGGTCGTCCGGCGATTCGCCGGTGCCCTCGCCTTCGGCGCGCTCGGGGCTGGACTGGCACTCGGCTGGCGCACTCCATCGGTCGGTCCGGTGGTGCTCAGGCTGGGCGAGATCTGTGTGCTGGGCGTCATCGGCATGCTCATTGGTTTCGCCCTGGGGGGCACGGCCCGGGGTCCGGCAGGGGGACGGTTATCGGTTCGGCGGCTGCCTGCGGCCGTGGTGGTAGGAGGGGTCCTTCTGGTCGCGAGCACCCGTGTGCCAAACACGATCTCCGCGACTCTGGCGGCGGCCGGCCTGGTCGCGCTCGGCATCTGGGTCCTTCGCCACCGGGCCTATCACGGGGCCTGCCTTGTCCTGGGAGGACTCTGCAACGAGATTGCCCGCGCGGCCAACGGAGGCCGGATGCCGGTGGAGACGGCGGACCTGCCGCCTGTGTTGCGAAATGATTTTGCAGGCCTAACCCGCGACTCCCCTACATACCTGGTGGCCGGTCCGGGCACCGCGCTCCGCTGGCTGGCCGACCGGTATCCAGTGCCGGTCTTTCCGGGTGTGGCCAGCGTTGGCGACATCGTGGTCGCCATCGGCATCGTTTGGCTGGCGGCCGCGCTGACGATGGCACATCCCAGCGCCGATATTGCCGCCGACCGTGGTGCCCTTGCTGCTTAACTGTCCTCTCCCCTCATCGGGGGGGAAGGGGAGCACAGCGTCTCAGCCGTCGCCTTAGACCAGACCGTGCTCGGTGGGCCGCTTGATCTCGTGAATCGCGGCCTCTTCGGCACTCAGTGCGCCCGCTTCGTCCCCAGTCTCCGGCTCGAACTCGTTGCGGTCCTCGAGGTCGCCCGACTCCGGGTCCATCAAGCGCGGGGAATCCTCCGGCAGGGTTAGCCGGTCGGGCTCTTCC
>DASQAY010000234.1:0-4092 GCA_035635515.1 Candidatus Eiseniibacteriota bacterium
TCAGCTTCGGCAAGACCTCGCGGCCGAAGACCTCGATCCACTCGGTCTGATTCCGGCCCACGTTGTGGAGGTACACCTTGGTGAAGCCCAGGTTGAGGAACTTCTGGATCTCCTGGCGGTGCTTGTCGAGGTCGGACGAAATGAGCATGCGGCCCTGAAAATCCTCGGGGCGGACGATCTTCGCCATCTGGGCAAAGTCGTGAGGCGACCGGATGTCGGCCTTGGGAAACTTCATGCCGCCGTTCGGCCATTCGGTCATGGCATTGGTCATCGCCTGCTCATCGGTCGCCGCCCATGAGAGATGCAGCTGGAGGATCTTGGGCAGCGTTACGGGGTCCTTGCCGGCTTCGCGGGCGCCCTTCTCGAAGCGCTCGAAAATGCCTTCGATCTTTTCCTCCGGGGCACCGACGGTGATCAGGCCGTCGCAGAGGCGCCCGGTCTTCTCGGCCGTCACCGGACCGGCCGTGGCCACGTAGATCGGCGGCGGCTCCGCGGGCATCGTCCACAATCGCATGGTCTCCATCCGGTAATAGGGGCCGCGATGTTTGACGTCCTTGCCGGTGAAGAGCTTGCGAAAGATTTCGACGGCCTCGAACATTCGGTCGATGCGCTCGGGAACTTCGGGCCAGTAATCGGCCACCACGTGCTCGTTCAGGGCTTCGCCGGACCCGAGGCCGAGCCAGAACCGGCCGGGGTACATGGCAGCCATGGTGGCCGCGGCCTGGGCGATGATCGCCGGATGCTGCCGGAATGATGGGCAAGTGACGCCTGGGCCGATGTCACCCTTGGTGCGTTCGGCGGCGGCGGCCATGAACGCCCAAACGAAGCTGGCTTGTCCTTGCTGCGGGGTCCAGGGCTGGACATGGTCCGCGGCCATCACCCCGGAGAAGCCGGCCCGCTCCGCCTGCTCACAATAGGACACCAGGTCCCGCGGCGGGAACTGCTCGAGCATGGCGGCGTAGCCGATCTCGGCCATCCTGCTATTCTCGCGCCCGCCTCGCTAGCCGGACGTTTCTGAAATGGAGGCGCGTGGCCGGGCGAAGGAGGCCAGGGCGGCTCCGGCCGCCGCGATCACCAGGAAGAGGATGGTGTGTTTCAGGTGTGGGTGTCCCGATGCAATGAAGACGTAATAGACCATCCCCACCAGCCCCACGAACGTGACCACCAGGCCAAGCCAGAAGGCGGTTGGGTTGTTCTGCACCGGGTTGTTCTGCATTGACTCCTCCTCTCACCGACTCAACAGGATCGTGGCCAGCACGCCGAATGCCACACAGTAGAGGGCAAACGGGTCGAGCCTCCCTACTCGGAAGTATCGCATGAGGAAGGCCACGCTCAGAAATGCGGCAACGCCGGCCACCACGCCTCCCATCAGGTAGACGAGCAGGTGCGGGCGGGCAGTGGGCTCGAAGAGCTGCGGCACCTCGAGCAGACCCGCGCCCGCGATGATCGGGGTGGCCAGCAGGAAGGAGAAACGCGCCGCGGCCTCGTGCTTGAGGTTCGCGAACAGCCCGGCGACGATGGTTGTCCCCGAGCGCGAGATCCCGGGCAGGAAGGCCAGCGCCTGCGAGGCGCCGATGGCGATGGCGGCCCGGACAGACAGGTTCTCCAGGTCCGTGCGCTCGAGGTCGGCGGCGAGGGCCCGCCGCCGCAACCGCTCGCCGGCGAACATCCCCAGCCCGTTGACGATCAGGAGGGCGGCCGCGATGCGCGGGCTCGCGAACAGGTCGCGGACCTGCCGTTCCAGGAGAAACCCCAGCGGCACGATGGGGGCGGTGCCCGCCACCAGCCGCCAGCCGAGCTTCTCCGCCGGGGAGCCGGTCATCCGGCCCGCGATCAGGCTGCGGACCACGGCCGCGATGATGGGGCGCCAGTCGTCCCAGAAATAGATGAAGAGGGCGGTGGCGGTGCCCACGTGCAGCAGCACCACGAAGGCCAGGAACGAGGGATCGCGCTGGTCAATGGACCAGTGGAGCAGGCGGGGAAGGATGACCGTGTGCCCGAGGCTGCTGACCGGAAAGAGCTCGGTGACCCCCTGCAGCAGGGCCAGCACCAGGGCCTGGAAGAACGACACTTCCCCATATCATGCCTTTTATGCCATCAGACTCTTACGGGGAGGGGTTCTCGTCCCTTCTCCGGATTTCCCGATCGGCTACTCGCCCCGGTCGCCGAATCCGCTACCCTTCACGGCACAGCGGAGGAGGTCGCCGAACAACTGCAGAAACATGACGCCGCCGGACTCCGGCACGCGGCTGGGATGAACCCGGGAGGCCCCGTTCTCGTTCTGGCCGGCGGAGTCGGCGCGGCCCGCTTTCTGCGGGGCCTCGTCCAGGTCGTCGAGCCCGACGACCTGGTGGTGGTGGTCAACACCGGCGACGATCTTCGCTGGCACGGTCTCTACGTCGCCCCAGACCTGGACACCGTGATGTACTGGCTGGCGGGGCTGGCCGACGAGGAGCGCGGCTGGGGGATTCGCGGCGACGCCTTCACCACCCAGGGCGCCTTCACCCGACTGGGAATGGAGACCTGGTTCCAGCTCGGCGACCAGGACCTGGCGACCCACGTTTATCGGACCGAGCGGCTGGCCGCCGGCGTTCCGCTGGACCGGGTGACGGACGAGCTCGCGGCGAGGCTTGGGGTGCGTGCCCGCCTGCTGCCGATGAGCAATGAGCCGGTCACTACCCGGCTCCGGACCGACCGCGGCGACTCCCACTTCCAGGAATACTTCGTACGCGATCGTAGCCAGCCGGCCGTCCACGAGATCTACTGGACCGGCCTGGAGTCGGCCCGGCCGGCGCCTGGCATCGCCGAGGCGATCGCGGATGCGCGGGCCATCGTCATCGCACCCAGCAACCCCATCATCAGCATCGGACCAATCCTGCGGGTTCCGGGGATGCGCGAGCTGCTGGCCCCGGCTCGCGGCCGCTGCGTCGCCGTCTCGCCCCTGATTGCGGGCCGAGCGGTGAAGGGGCCGACCGTGGAGCTGATGCGGGCTCAGGGGCTGGAGGCGAGTGCGCTGGGCGTGGCGGAGCTGTACCGCGATCTGGCCAGCGCCTTTATCCTCGACGCCGCAGACTCGGGACTGGGTCCAGCCATCTCGGGGTTGGGGTATCGGGTCGCCACCCTGCCGACCCTGCTGGACGATCGGCGAGCCGCTCAAACCGTAGCCGTCACGGCGTTGAACCTGGTCCAGACCAAGGTAGCGGCGTGAACCTCGGCATCGTGGTCCCGATCAAGGCGTTCGGCGCTGCCAAGCACCGATTGGATGGACTGCTGGAACGAGCTGAGCGCGTCCAGCTGGCCCGGGCCATGGCTGAGGACGTCCTGGAAATGGTGGCCCGGGTGGAAGGCGTCGGGCATTTCGCCGTTTCCGAGGACCCGGAGGCCCTGGCGTTGGCAACGCGCTACGGCATCGAGCCGATCGAAGACCGCGCCGTCCAGGGCCAGAGCGCGGCCGTCCGGCAAGGATTCGACGCGGCCTGGGATCGCGGCTTCAGCGCGGCGGTCACCATCCCTGGCGACGTGCCGGGCGTGAGCCTGGACGATCTGCAGACGCTGTGCACCTACCGTCCGGAGGTCGAAGTCGTGCTGGTGCCGGATCGAGACAGGCTGGGGACCAACGGCCTTCGACTGATTCCGCCGCACGCCATCGCGCTGCGCTTTGGCGAGGATAGCCTGCGGTTGCACCAGGACGAGGCAGCCCGCTCGGGGCGCAGCATGGTGGTGCTTCCGTTGCCGACGCTGGCGGTCGACCTCGACCGGCCCGAGGACGTGGCGGCCTACCTTCGTTGGGCCCCCGCCACCCGCGCGCTGCAGGTCTTGGGCGACCTCAAGATCGGCGACCGTCTCCTGGCCTTTCCGCAGCGCCGCGCTTGACCCCAGTCTCGATTGTCCCGGTTGGCGGCCTGCCGGAGGTCGAGCCGGGGGCGGACCTGGCGGGTCTCTTGCTGGCCGCGATGGGACGGCTTCAGCTGAGCCTGGCCGAGACGGACGTGGTGGTGGTGACCCAGAAAGTGGTCTCCAAGGCCGAGGGTCGGGTGGTGCGGCTGGATACCGTGACTCCCGGGTCGGAGGCGAAGCGCCTGGCCGGCGAGA
>DASQAY010000235.1:0-3651 GCA_035635515.1 Candidatus Eiseniibacteriota bacterium
AGCTCACGCCTTCAAACATCCCGGCAACCGGTACGTCGACGTTGGTGACCATCACGATGTTCTTAGGATTGGTGGGGTTGACGGCGATGGCCTCCTCCGACTCGTTGTGATGCCACTGGCTCACGTCGACGTTCGTCGGCGATGCCGCCGCGGACACCGCCAACCCGCTCGAACTGCCAGCCGCGAGCGCGATCGCGAAGGCCGAGATGAATGCGGTCAGTCGCATGCTGTCCTCCTTCTCCTTGGCGCCCCCCCGTCGGAACTCCCGCCTAGGCTACACCGTGGCCCCGAGTTCCTGGAGGATGCGCAGCCTGTCCTCGGCAGGCAGGAAGGAGGCTTCGAAGGAGTTCCGGGCCAGGGTAATGACGTCGCCGGCACTCAGGTCCAGGGCGGCGCGCGCCGCCCGGAAGTTGGCCTCGACGTAGCCGCCGAAGTAGGCGGGATCATCGGAATTCACGGTCGCCCGCAGGCCGTGTTCCAGCATCTTCTTGAGAGGATGCCGCTCCAGCGTGGGGACGACCCGCAGCTTCACGTTGGAGAGCGGGCAGACCGTGAGCGGTACCTGTTCTGCCCGAAGCCGCTCCACCAGCGACGGATCTTCCAGGCAGCGGACCCCGTGGTCGATCCGTTGGACGTGAAGCGCATCCAGCGCCTGCCAGACGTACGCCGGCGGCCCTTCTTCGCCGGCGTGGGCGACCGTCCGCAGTCCCTCGCCCAGCGCTTTCTCGAACACGGCGCGAAACGTCTCCGGCGGGTGGCCCACTTCGGACGAGTCGAGCCCGACGGCGATGAAGGCGTGCCGGTAGGGCAGGGCCTCCTGGAGGGTGGACATGGCCGCGTCCGCGCTGAGATGGCGCAGGAAGCACAGGATCAACGCCGACGAGATGCCGAAGCGGGCTCGTCCGTCCTGGAGGGCCCGGTGCAGGCCGCCGATGACCGCCTCCAGCGGGACGCCGCGCTCGGTGTGGGTCTGGGGATCGAAGAAGATCTCGGCTCGCCGGACGTTCTGGGCCGCCGCCCGCTCCAGGTAGGCGCAGGCCAGGTCGTAGAAGTCCTGCTCCTGGCACAACACGGAGCAGGCCGCGTAATAGATGTCGAGGAAGGACTGCAGGTCGCTGAACACATAGGCGCGCCGGACGGCGTCCACTGAGTCATACGGCAGGGTTACGTGGTTGCGCCGGGCCAGCTCGAACATCAGCGCCGGCTCCAGGGTGCCTTCGATGTGCAGGTGTAACTCCGCCTTGGGGATGGTGTGGATAAGGGCAGCCAGGTCCGTCATTTGTCAGGATGATAGGCGCCATGATCCTGTGTGTCCGGAATGAGCCGTCCGACTCGCTCGGGATCGCGCCGATGATCCTGCGCGAAGCAGGATGTGAGGTGGCGGTGCTGGATGCGTTCGATCCCGCGGCGCAGTGGCCGGATGCCGGACAGGCAGGGTTGCGGATCGAGACCCCCCACCCTAATAGGTTTGGAGACAAATTGGGCGGGCTGGTGGTCTTCGGAGGGGAGATGAATGTCGACCAGCTGGACCGCTACCCGTACCTGCTGCGGGTGCGGCAGCTGATGCGCGAGGCGGTGGACCGCGGCATCCCCACCCTCGGGATCTGCCTGGGGGCGCAGCTCCTGGCGCGTGCGTTCGGCGCGGCGGTGACCCGGGCGCCGGTGCGCGAGCTGGGATTCGTGCCGATCTGGCCGACGACGGCGGCGGCCCGTGACGCGCTGCTGGCCGGGCTCACCCCCGGGGACCGGTTCTTCCAGTGGCACGAGGACACCTATGACCTGCCAGACGGCGCCATCCTGCTGGCCACCGGCCGCGACGTGCCCACCCAGGCGTACCGGGTCGGCCGCTGCGGCTGGGGAGTCCAGTTCCATCCCGAGGTGGACGCGGCTGAGCTCGATGCCTGGCTGCGGCCGGGCACATGGCAGTGGGGGCGGACGAGTGAGGAAATCCTGCTGGAGGCACGCACCTATCTGCCCGCCCAGCATCGCCGGGCGCACGGGCTCTTTGGCGCCTTTGCCCGCCTGGTCAGCGCGCCGGCGAACCCTTCGGGACCGACTTAGGACCGTACCCGTAGAAGAGCCGGACCGAATCCGGCAGGCGGTCGACCAGTTCCGGGCTGGCCCGTCGGGCGAGCTCCACCGAGCTCCCGGCGATGAAGTTCCGGATCCAGTTCTGGCTGAGTTCGAGGGTGAGGGCGAGCGGCATGCCGGCCCGGTCGAGCAGGTGCTGCTGGCGAACCAGCACCGCCTGGAGCTCGGCCAGGTAGCGCTCACCGATCACCTCCATCTCCAGGCCGATGGCGTCGCGCTGCGCCTCGGGGCGGGTCACCAGCTCCCGGGCCTTGGCGGCCACCAGCCGGCGGGACAGCTCCTCAGTCAGGGGGAGGACCAGCTGGCGCAGGCTCTCAATGGTCCGCAGGCGATCGGTCCCCAGCAGTTCGGCCCAGTGCTGCCGGGCCGCCGCGTCCCCCAGCGAGCAGCTCCCGTAGAAATGCCCCCATCCAGAGCCGGGCATCTCGTGAACATCGAGATGGGCGCAGGTCCACACGGCGCCCGACGGCCGGTTCAGAGTGTCGTAGGTCAGGAACTGCCTGGGTTGGTAGGCGGGACAGCCCGCGAAATCGGTCGGGAAGGGCTTGGGATAGGGACACTCGTCGGCCGGCCGAGCCATGCTCCCAGTCTAGAAGCGAACGCGCGCGCACGGGCCCAGGCGCTAGCAGCGCGCCAGGCCCGGACTGAAGGTCGCATACGCTGGAGTGGACACGAAATAGTCGGTGACGTAGCGGCCGTCCGTCAGCCGGTCCCAGATGGCGGTCCCGTTCACCACGCTGGCCGACCGAACCTGGCAGAGGATCCGGACGTCCGCGCTGGCGGGAAGGGTGGCCACCACGGTGAAGCCGAAACCTGGGCCGGTCCGCTCGTTGACCGCATGCGTGGTATGGAAGAGGGGAGAGGCTGGAGCGGGCGCGGCAATCGGTCCCTGGCCGCTGAAGGGGATGTAGCGCGGAGCCCGGGCCACCCGCAGGTCGTAGGCATACAGGGTGCTCCAGTTGTATTCCTCGACCGTGGCATTGCCGGTCGCATCGACGGCCGCCACATACGCGGCGTGGCCGGTCGACCAGGCTCGGTCCTCACCGGCGTGCCAGATGGCGATGGCCCCCACGGTCGGGTGGGTGTCGACCACGTAGCCCGCTGCGAGGGCGTTCCGATCCCAGTCCCCGGCGTTGCCGAAGAACTGGGTCTGGCCGTTGGGGCCGCGCAGGGTGGCGTTCTGGAACCGGACTCCGTGCTGGCTGAGCCGCCAGGCCGCAAACGACGCGCAATACCCGGTGTAGAAGCCGAACGCATCCAGGCGGTTGACGGTGCCGCGATACGGATAGTCATCACCCGAGGCGAGCGCCCGAGCGGGCGTCGACGTGCTGAGCAGCACCACGGCCGCGCTGAGGCCGGCGGTCACTCCGAAGCGCAGAATCGAGCGAGGCCAGGTCCCTCTCATGCGATCCTCCCCGCCGCCCAGGCGAATACCAGCCGGGTGGCTGCCGGTGTAACGGAGGGGAGCTGGTCAGTCCTTCAGGACGAGTCGGCTCGTATTCAGCTCGAATTCGGGCTCGGCCACAAAGGGGACAACTAAGCAGGGGGAGGGAGACATGG
>DASQAY010000236.1:0-12572 GCA_035635515.1 Candidatus Eiseniibacteriota bacterium
CGGGTCTGGGGCATGGGCCCGTCGGTGGCGGCCACCACCAGGATGGCGCCATCCATCTGGGCGGCGCCGGTGATCATGTTCTTGATGTAGTCGGCGTGGCCGGGGCAATCCACGTGGGCGTAGTGCCGCTTGTCGGTCTCGTACTCCACGTGCGACGCCGCGATCGTGATGCCGCGGGCCTTCTCCTCCGGGGCGTTGTCGATGGAGTCGAAGGAGCGGAATTCGGCCAGCCCCTTCTTGGCCAGCACCTTCGTGATGGCAGCCGTAAGCGTGGTCTTGCCATGGTCGATGTGCCCGATGGTGCCGACGTTGACGTGGGGCTTACTCCGGTCGAACTTCTTCTTTGCCATTCGTGTCTCCTTGTCTACCTCCGCTCCTTGAAAATGGGTTCAGGCCTTGGCTTTGGCCACGATCTCTTCTGATATCGACTTCGGCACGTCCTGGTAATGGTGGAACTCCATGCTGTAGGTCGCCCGGCCCTGGGTGCGGGACCGCAGCTCGGTCGCGTAGCCGAACATGTTGCCCAGCGGCACGTAGGCCCGGATCACCTGCATGGTGGCCCGCCCCTCCATGCCCAGGATGGACCCGCGCCGCGCGCTCAGGTCGCCCAGGATGTCGCCCATGAACTCCTCGGGCATGACCACTTCGACCTTCATGATCGGCTCGAGCAGCACCGGCTGGGCCTTCTGCATGCCGTTCTTGGCCGCCATCGAGCCGGCGATGGTGAAGGCCATCTCGTTGGAGTCGACCTCGTGGTAGGAGCCGTCCACCAGGGTGGCCTTCACGTCGACCACCGGGAAGCCGGCCAGCACGCCGTTGTTGAGGGCCTCGATGATGCCCTTCTCCACGGCGCCGTGGTACTCCTTGGGGATGGAGCCACCCACGATCTTGTCCACGAACTCGAAGCCCTTGCCCGCCTCATTGGGCTCGATGTCGATCTCGGCATGGCCGTACTGGCCGCGGCCGCCGGATTGCCGGATGAAGCGCCCGACGCCGTGCGCCTTGCGCTTGATGGTCTCCCGGTAGGCGACCTGCGGCTTGCCCACATTGGCGTCCACGGCGAATTCGCGCAGCATGCGGTCGACGATGATCTCCAGGTGCAGCTCGCCCATGCCCGAGATGATGGTCTGGGCGGTCTCCTCGTCGGTGCGCACCTTGAAAGTGGGATCCTCTTCGGCCAGCTTGGCCAGCGCCTGGCCCATCTTCTCCTGGTCGGCCTTGGTGCGCGGCTCGATGGCCACGCTGATGACCGGCTCCGGGAAGATGATGTTTTCCAGCAGGATCGGGTTGTCCTCGTCGGCCAGGGTGTCCCCGGTGGTGGTCTGCTTCAGCCCGATCGCCGCCGCGATGTCACCGGCGAAGACCTCCGGGATTTCCTCCCGGTGGTTGGCGTGCATCTGGAGGATGCGGCCCACCCGCTCCTTGGTGCCGCGGGTGGCGTTCCAGATGTAGGAGCCGGACTTGAGCGTGCCGGCATAGACCCGGAAGAAGGTCAGCTTGCCGACGTACGGGTCGGTGGCGATCTTGAACGCCAGCCCGGCGAAGGGCTGGTTGTCGGCCGGCTTGCGCCACTCGGTCACGTTGCTCTTGGGGTTGATCCCTTCCACCCCCAGCTTGTCGAGCGGGGACGGCAGGAAGTCCACGATGGCGTCCAGCATCGGCTGGATGCCACGGTTGCGCAGGGCGGCGCCGGCCAGCACCGGGACGAACCGGTTGGACACGGTCCCCTTGCGGATGGCGGCCCTGATCTCGTCCCCGGTGATCGGCTTGTCGTCCAGATACTTCTGGAGCAAGACGTCATCGAACTCGGCCACCGCCTCCAGCAGCGCCTTGTGGTACTGCTCCACCTGCTCCCGCATGGCCTCCGGGATGGCCTCGCTCTCGATCTTGGTGCCCAGGTCGTCGGTGTAGGTGATGGCCACCTTGTTGATCAGGTCCACCACGCCCTCGAAGGTGTCTTCCACCCCGATGGGCAGCTGGATAGGGACGGCGTTGGCGCCCAGCCGCTCCCGGATGGACTTGTATGAGGCGAAGAAATCGGCGCCCACCCGGTCCATCTTGTTGATGAAGGCGATCCGGGGGACCTCGTAGCGGTCGGCCTGCCGCCAGACCGTCTCCGACTGGGGCTCCACGCCGGCCACGGCGTCGAACACGGCGACCGCGCCGTCCAGGACGCGCAGGCTGCGCTCGACCTCAACCGTGAAATCTACGTGTCCGGGTGTGTCAATAATGTTGATCCGGTGGCCGCGCCAGGTGGCCGCCGTGGCCGCCGACGTGATGGTGATCCCGCGCTCCTGCTCCTGGACCATCCAGTCCATGGTGGCGGCCCCCTCGTGGACCTCGCCCATCTTGTGGATGCGCCCGGTATAGAAGAGGACGCGCTCGGTCGTGGTCGTCTTCCCGGCATCGATGTGCGCCATGATGCCGATGTTCCGAACCTTGTCGAGCGGGTAGCTACGGGCCATTTTTGTGTTTTCCGATTGTGAAACTGGCAAACTGACTCTTCCCTTCCAACCTTTGGCTTAGTACCGGAAATGGCTGAAAGCTTTGTTGCTCTCGGCCATCTTGTGGGTCTCTTCGCGGCGCTTGATAGCGCCGCCGACCCCGTTGGCGGCGTCCATCAGCTCGCCGGCCAACTTGTCTTGCATAGATTTCCCCGATCGGGTCCGGGCAAAACGCACGATCCAGCGACGGGCCAGGGCCAGCCGCCGCTCGGGCTTGATCTCCACCGGCACCTGGTAGGTGGCGCCCCCGATCCGGCGGGGCTTGACCTCCAGCACCGGGGTGACGTTCTTGATGGCACTCTCGAAAACCTCCACCGGGTCCTTCTTGGTCGCCTTCGCGATCCGGTCGAAGGCGCCGTAGACGATGCTCTCGGCGGTGCTCTTCTTTCCCCGCTGCATGATCACGTTCATGAACTTTGCTACGCCCTCGTGTGTGTACAAGGGGTCGGGCAGGATGACACGCTTGTGAATTCGGGGACGCCGCGGCATTAGGCCTTCTTCGCCTTCTCGCGCTTGGCGCCGTACTTGGAGCGGCTCTGCTTGCGGTTCTTGGCCCCGGCCGTGTCCAGGGTGCCGCGGACGATGTGGTAGCGGACGCCAGGCAGGTCTTTGACCCGGCCACCCCGGATCAGGACCACCGAGTGCTCCTGGAGGTTGTGCCCGATCCCCGGGATGTAGGCGGTCACCTCGGCTCGGGAGGTCAGGCGAACCCGGGCCACCTTCCGGAGGGCCGAGTTTGGCTTTTTGGGGGTCGTTGTGTAGACGCGCACGCAGACGCCGCGCCGCTGGGGCGACCCCTGCAGCGCCGGCGCCTTGGTCTTCTTGACCAGAGGCTTGCGGCCACGTCGGACCAACTGGGAAATGGTAGGCATGCGTTATCTATGCGCCTTTTGGGCGCGAACGAGTAGTTTAGGCGCTGACGCCCACCGGTGTCAACCTGAAACGGCCGCCCTTGCCCTCCCTAGTCAGGCGGCGCGGGCCAGGACGGGCGACTTGCTCAGCCGGGCGACCGCGCCCCGGCGGCTGAGCCCGGCCAGGATCAGCAGGAAGACGACCACGGCCAGGTGGCTGTCGTTGAAGTAGCGGCTGCAGACCAGGGCCGCCGCCATGGTCGGCGCCGCCACCTGCAAGACGCGGTGGAGTTGCGGCTGGCGCCATACCCGCGGCAGACCCCAGGCCAGCAGCGGCAGGACCACCGCCGCCTGCACCAGTCCGAACGGGAAGGAGGCGTGCTTGTCAGGCAGCAGGTGCAAGGCCACCATCACGGCCGACAATCCGAAGCCGTCGATGGGCAAGCTGGGGTGCGCCGTGCCGCTGACCACGCCGACGGTGTCGGTCCAAAGGGCCGACGCGTTCCAGGCCAGGAAGGGAGCCACGCTCACGCCGAGGGGCAGGACCATGCCCGCCAGGGCGGCGGCCAGTCTGGCGTTCGACAAGCGACCTCGGAGCCAAAGAGCGGTGAGCGCCACGCCCACGGGCAGCACGAAGAAGATGGCGAACTGCTTGAATGCCAGGCCCAGCCCGAACGCCCAGGCGGCCGCCACCGGCCGATCGCGCTCCCAGGCCAGGCAGCCGAGGAGCACGGCCGCCAGAAAGAGGATGTCGTTCCGTCCCTCGGGCAAATAGAAGAGGGGATCGAGAAACAGAGCTGCCAGCGTCACATACCGCCACTCCCATCGCCAGGGCAGACGAATAGTTGCCCAACCCGCCAGGCCGGCCGCAGCCAGGAAAACCAGGCGGACGTCGAAGGGAAGCCCGAGCGCCCCGGCGGCCGCGAACAGCGGAAGCGGGAGCAGAAACGTCAGCGGCGGGTACACATAATGAAAGAGGTTTGCCGGGAGAGGGTAGTTCACGTACCAGTGCCAGAGCCGCATGCTGCTCTGGCTGTAGTCAAAGCCATAGGGATCGTGGTTGGTGAGTAAGGCCCGCATGGCTTCCTCGGTCGCGTACGCCCCGTCGTGCATCAGGATGGGCACGCCCGTCTTCAACCGATAGGCCATCAGCGCCACGGCCGGGATCAGGACGGCGAACCCGATCAAGACCGCCAGCCCGGCCAGCTGGCAGCGCCCGCGGCGCAGCGCCAGAAGGGCGCCCGCCAGGCCGGCCCCGGTCAGGAGCGTGATCACCACCCCGGGGAGCGGTCCGATGAAGAGGCCGGTGCCAAACCAGAGCACATTGGACGCCAGGGTCATGCCGCCGAAGAGCAAGACGGCCGGCAATGGGCGGAATGACAGGAGGCGAATCAGCCGGCGCAGTCGCCACCAGCCGAGCTTCATGGCTGCAGCACCCGGAGCCTGCCAATGAACCCGGCCCCCATCAGCTCCAGGCCGAGCAGCAGGTGGGTGTCGTGGAAGTACCGACTGACGAAGAGCACCAGCAAGGCGGTGAGGCCACTGAAGATCAGGACATCGGGGAGCTGCCGGCGGGCGCGAATCCAGACGTAGCCCCAGGCCCAGAGGGCAATCCCCACCACCGCCTCGATGGGCGCGAATGGAAACGCATCACGGGAACCGTGGATCACGCCCGCCGCCAGCAACATGGCCGACAACCCGAACCCATTAATGGGGTAGGCATCGGCACCGCCGCCGGTGACGAACACGATGGTGTCCTGGATGAAGGCGTGCGGGTTCCAGAGCACAAAGGGCAGGAGCACCGCCATCAGCGCAGCCATGCCGCCCACCGCGGAGCGCGCCACGACTGGCAGGGAAGCTCCGCGGGCCAGCGCCCACCAGACGATGAAGGGCGCGGCCAGCACGGCATGCTGTTTGGTGGCCACGGCCAGCCCCAGCAGCAGCCCCATGAGGAGGAACCGCCGGCGCTGCGCCGCGAACAGGGCCCCCAGCAGCAGCGCCACCATGGCCAGGTCGTTGTCTCCCAGCACGGCGACCAGGCTGTGACCGGGCACCAGGAAAAACGCCACCGCCGCGGCTCGGCCCGCGGTCCCCGGCAACAGTTGCCGGAGCAGGATCCAGATCGCCGCCCCGGCCAGCAGCAGGAAGACCCGCTGGTCCCACCAGTGCAGGATCGTCTGCGAAAGAGACTGGAGGGGCAACGGCAGGAGAAACTGCCCTGGCCAGAAGACGGTGTGATGGAGGGCCGGGTTGGGAAAGGGCTCGGCCCACGGAGTGCGGCCCAGACCGAGGGCCGCGTAGTCCGCCCCGTACGGATCCGTCCCGTGGAGGAGGAGGTCGCCCGCCTGCTGGGTCTGGAGCGCACCATCGCCGATCAGGGCCACGGGCGAGGGGACGAAGTGGAAGCGGGCGATCGCCGTCACGATCGGCCCCGCATACAGGGAGGCCGCCACCAGGGCGGCCACCAGCTCGCGTCCATCGAGCCAGACCATCCCCGCCCCGACCGCCACCAGAGTCAGCCCCAGCCACGCCGCGCTCCACGCCGGCGACCATGACCAGGCCCGCACGATATGCCAGTCGACGTAGGCGGTGGGCACGGCCAGGACCAGCAGGAGTAGCATGTCGGCCCGACGGCGCAGCCCGTGCGTGACCGGGAGCCGGCGCGGCGTCACGGGTCGGGCCAGGGCGGACGACACGAACCTGTAACGGACCGGCCGTACAATTCGTGCCATGGCCGAGCAGGGGCAGGGGGCTGCCAAGCGGCGGAGCGCGGTCATGACCGAGGGGCCCGCTCGCGCCGGGGCGCGCGCCATGTTGCGCGCCATCGGGTTCAGCCGGGAAGACCTGGCCAAACCCATCATCGGCGTGGGCCACAGCTGGATCGAGACTATGCCCTGCAACTTCACCCACCGCCAGCTGGCCGAGCGGGTGAAGGCCGGCATCCGGGCGGCCGGGGGCACGCCCATGGAGTTCAACACCATTGCCATCTCGGACGGGGTCTCGATGGGCACCGAGGGGATGCGTGCCTCGCTGGTCAGCCGCGAGGTGATCGCCGACTCCATCGAACTGGTGGCGCGCGGCCACTCCTTCGATGCCTTAGTCATGATCGTGGGCTGCGACAAGACCATTCCGGCGGCGGCCATGGCCCTCGCCCGGCTGAACATCCCCGGCCTGGTTCTCTACAGCGGCACCATCGGACCGGGAAGGCACAACGGCCACGACATCACCCTCCAGGACGTGTTCGAAGCGGTCGGCGCGCGAGCCGCGGGCCGGATCAGCGACACCGAGCTGAGCCAGATCGAAGAGCATGCCTGCCCTGGGGCGGGTGCCTGTGGTGGCCAGTTCACTGCGAACACCATGGCCACCGCCATGGAATTCCTCGGCATCAGCCCGGCCGGGATGAACGAGATCCCGGCCCTCGACACCAAGAAGCCCGACGCGGCGTACCGGGCCGGCCAGCTGGTGATGGACCTGCTCGACCAGGGGGTCACGCCGCGGTCGGTGATCACCCGCGCCTCCATCGAGAACGCGGTGGCCTCCGTGGCCGGCACCGGCGGGTCGACCAACGGCGTGCTCCACCTGCTGGCCATCGCCCGCGAGGCCGGGGTGCCCCTGTCGATTGATGACTTCGACCGGATCGCGGCCCGCACTCCCATCGTGGCCAGCCTCAAGCCGGGCGGCGAGTACGTGGCGAGCGACCTCTACGCGGCCGGCGGGATGGCCCTGGTGGCGCAGCGTCTGCTGGAGGCGAAGGTCCTCCACCCCAATGCCTGGACCGTCGACGGCCGCACCCTGGGCGCGGTGGCGAAGGCGGCCGTTGAGACGCCGGGCCAGCGGGTGGTCCGCTCGGTGGCGGATCCGGTGAAGCCGACTGGCGGACTGGCCATCCTCCGGGGGAACCTGGCGCCGGATGGCTGTGTGGTCAAACTCGCCGGCCACGAGCGCCTCCACCACCGGGGCCCCGCGCGCGTCTTCGATACCGAGCAGGCGGCCTTCGACGCGGTTCGCAAGGGCGGCATTCGCGACAACGACGTGGTGGTCATCCGTTATGAGGGTCCGGTGGGCGGACCCGGGATGCCAGAGATGCTGGCGGTCACCGGGGCCCTGGTCGGCGAGGGGCTGGGCGATACCGTGGCGCTGGTGACCGATGGCCGATTCTCGGGCGCGACCCATGGGCTGATGGCCGGTCACGTGGCGCCCGAGGCGGCCAAAGGCGGACCCATTGCCGCGCTCAAGGAGGGCGACATGATCGTCTTCGACATCACCGGCCGGCAGTTGAACGTGGAGCTTTCAACCAGCGAGCTACGCAGCCGGCTGGCGACGTGGCGGCCGCCCGCGCCACGCTACGAGACTGGTGCGCTGGCCAAGTACGCGGCGCTGGTCTCATCCGCCAGCGAAGGCGCGGTCACCGGACCGCGCTAGCGTTTGCGGTCTCGTACTGGGCGGGTGAACGTTAGGACGGCTTCGTCACCATCAGCCAGACGACCACAATGATGATCAGGCTGCTGGCGCCGCCGGCGACTTCGAATCCGCGATCCAGGCGCGCCCACCGGGACGATGCCAACCCCTCCGCCTCGGCGACCCGGATCAGTCGCTGCAGGAGCCGGCCGACGACGAGGTAGAGCAGGACGAGCACGATCGCGACCAGGATCAGGGCCGACCGCACCCAAAACAAGGCCAGCGACCAGCGCGAGGCAGCCATCCAGAGGCCGGTGACGAGCAGGACGATCAAACCGGGCCGCGTGAGGACCTCGTCGAGAAACGTCGCCGTCCGCAGAGCGAATGGCAGGTGCGCCGGGCTTCGCATCGCCAGGCGAAGCCACAGACTGGAGCCGGCGCTGCTTCCGACCGCCACGATGGCCACCAGGACGTGCACGAACTTGACCGTGAGATACAGGGTCACGGGCCTAGGAGCGAGTCGCCGCCGTAATCAGATTGCGGACCTCGGCGATCTGCGGATCCCAGAGATGGAGCTCGTGCTCGCGAATCCAGCCTTCGCGTTCTGCCACGAGGGCGGCCGCCTCGGTGATCCGGCCGCGCTGCGCCAAGAATTCCGCCAGCGCGAGGGTGCTATTGCTGGTGGGCCAGTGGTAGTCGGTGCGGCGCACCGCCTCCAGACTCCGCCGCAAGCTCGCCTCCGCCTCAGCGTCGCGCCCGCGTGCGGCCCGGATCATCCCCAGGTGGTGGTATACCTCTGAGACGGCCGTGACGTCGTCGTCGCGGAGCATGGCCAGGGCGCGGTCCATGAAATTCTCGGCTAAGGGAATGTCGCCCAACTCGAGTGCGGCGCGTGCCCGAAGCGCGAGCAGCTCGGCCCGATTCCAGCGCTCTCCGCTCGACTCGCTGAGCGCCAGCGCCTGGTCGAGTGCTTCCGCAGCCGGTGCAGGGAGGTCTTGCCACAGCAGCGCGTAGCCCAGGAATCGAAGTGCGCTTACTTGCTGCTGAACCACTCCGGCGTCCCGGGCCGCCACAAGGTATTGGCGAAAGACCTGTTCCGCGCCATGCAGGTCCCGAGTGAGCAAGAGCCTGGTCCCCCGAGGGAGATGCGCCTGCAGCGCGACGTTCCGCAACCCGGTTTGCGCCGCCAACGCCTCCGCGTCAGCGAGGTAGCGATCCGCAGCGGCCAGCTCCCCGCGATTCGTCTCAGAACTCGCCAACCGCATCAGGATGGCGGCGATGCGAGCGGAATCCCCAATCGTTCGTGCCTGCTCGAGCAGCCGTTCATTCGCCTTGATGAACTCCCCAAGCAGCCCAATCGAATACAGGTGGTTGGTCCCGATATGGAGCGCTTCGATCTCGCCGGCGTCGTCGCCGGCTTGTCGACAGGCCTCGACAGCGCGCTGGACGACCCGATCGAACTCCTCAAGACTCTGCATGCCTGTCCAGTTCGCGATCCAGGCCTCGGTGAGTCGGGCGGTGGCAACGACCCGCGCTAGACCGGCTTGCTCGGCGAGTCCCGCCGCCTCGGCCGCGGCCCGGGCCGCTTGCGCATAGTCGCCGGTCATCATCAGACGCTGGGCCTCCAGTAGCGCCAGGCGAGCGCGAGATGGGAGCCCACCGCCGTCTGGCAAGAGCCCCGCGGCGACGCGGGCGGTCTGGAGCGCGGCAGCGACGACAGCCACGTCGCGCCGGGTGATGGCTCTGTCACCGGAGGCCAGCCACCAGTCCAGCGCGCGACGTGCTCGAGGCGCCAGCAACTCGCCCTCGACGCCCAGTTCGATGGACAGGGTCAGCGCCCGTTCCGCATGGTGGGCAAGAATTTCGGTCAGCTGCTGAGGATCACCAGCCTCTCGCTCGAGCAACGATCCAAATCGATCGTGGAGCGCCGCCCGCTCCGACTTGGTGAGCGACGAATAGGCCGCGTCGCGGATGAGGAGATGGCGGAAACGCAGCTCGTCGCGATCCCGGTCTCCTGCTACCACCAGGCCCTTGCGGCGGAGCGACTCCAGAGCGGCTTCTGGGTCGGTGCCTCCCACCAGCTCCCTAACCTGGGCCGCTTCGAACCGCTCGCCAATGACACTGGCCGCCTGCAGGACACCCTTTTCGTTGTCAGGCAGGCCGTCCAGCCGGGCCGCCAGCACGGCCTGGATGCTGTGGGGGACCTCGATCTGGTCGATTTGTCCCATCGCTCGCCAGCTCGACCCGTCTCGAACCAGTCGACCGTCGTCGATCAGCATCTGGATGAATTCCTCGCAGAAGAGCGGCGTGCCCGCCGAACGCTCGATGATCTGCGCGCGCAGGTTCGCCGGCAGCGCCTCGATCTCGAGCAATCGAGAGATCAGCGTGCCCGTCTCCTCGGGGTTGAGCGGGTCGAGCGTGATGGTGGTCGAGTTTGGCTTCCCGGATCCCCAGTCGCGTCGGGCTTCCAGGAATTCGGGTCGGGCGATGCAGATCAACAGCATCGGCACGTCGACGGATCGCTCAGCCAGCTGTTCCACGATCTCGATGACCGGAGGCTCCGCCCATTGCAGGTCGTCGACCACCACAATCAGCGGTCCTCCCCTGGCGACCGCCTCGAGATAGTGCCGGATCCCCCAGCCAATCTCCCGGTCCACCCGGTCGGCGGGCGTGTCCGGCATCCCCGTGGTGGGGGTCTCGAAGCCCATCATCACGGCCAGGCGGGCGCGGATGGCGGGCCGCTGCGAATCGCCCAGCAGGAGCTCCCCGAGCCAGCGGTCGAGCTTTGCCAGCGCCACGTCGCGTTCGTCGGCGAGACCGATGCCCGTGTCCGGCAACAGCATCTCCTTGAGCGGCCAGTAGGTGACGCCGCGTCCGTAGGGCAGGCAGCGGCCGCGGAGCAGCCTGGCCCCGGACCCGGCCAGGGTCGACAGGGCTTCGCCGACCAAGCGCGACTTTCCGACCCCGGCAGCGCCGACCAGGGTGAACAGGTGCGGGCGACGGTCCTCTGCGGATCGGGCGAAGGTGTCCAGCAGCAGTCGGAGCTCGCGGCTCCGTCCAACCAACGCCGCGTGCAGACCCGACACGCCTCGAGCCTGGGCCGGGATCGTCGTCCGCGGCCGAAGGGCGCGGAATGCCAGAAGCGGCTCGGGCTTGCCCTTGGCGGTTACCGCTTGGCGTGCCTCGTACTCGATGACCGTGCGGGTCAATTGGTGTGTCAACGCGCCGACGACGACCTCGCCGGACTCGGCTCCCTGCTGCAGGCGGGCGGCGGTGTTCACCGCGTCGCCGCTGACCATGAACTGGCGATCTTCTCGGGCGGCCGTGACCGCTTCGCCCGTGTTCACCCCGACTCGGACCGCGAGCTCAGCCGCCCCATCGCGGATGTCCAGCGCGGCCCGGACCGCTCGCTCGGCGTCGTCGTCGTGTACCGTGGGCACCCCGAAGACGACCATGGCCGCGTCGCCCGCGAACTTCTCGACGGTCCCCCCATACGCCTCTGAAATGTCCGTCACGCGCTTGAAGTAGCGAGCCATCTGGCTGCGCACGACTTCCGGATCGGTCTGGGCAGCCAGGGCCGTCGAGCCCACCACGTCGGCAAACAGGACGGTCACGACTTTCCGCTGCTCGCGCACCGTCCGATTCTAGGTCCCGGCTCGGATGTTCACTGAGAAAGTCGTGGGCTGGGCGACCCCAGCGACAAGAGTAAGTTAAACAGACAAGAAGTTTTGTGACAGACAGCTGTCACACGCATAGTCCAGGATGGGCGCATGGCCACCTCAGGCCCTCCGATCCAAGAGACGCAGGCGGTGGTCCGACTCTGGGCTGATTGGTTCCGGCGGGCCGACGACGGGGAGCTGGCCGATGGCCTGGTCAAGATCCGGGAAGCCGGCATCGATCCCTTTGAAGCCGTCTTCGCCGCGGGGGTTCGGCGCTTCGAGAAGTCCGGCGAATATGTCGCCGATGGCGCCCTGGGCCTGGTGCCCTGGCTGCGCTCCAACTGCAAGCTGTCGGGTGGGGCGGCGGCGGAGCGGGTCGGCGTCGCCCGCCAGCTGGAACACCTGCCGAAAACGCAAAAGGCCTTTGCCCGGGGTGAGGTGGGCTACCAGCACGTGGCCGTCCTGGCCCGCACCGCCGAGCACGTCGGAGTCGCGGCAGTGCGCCAGGCTGAGGCCAGCCTGCTGAAGGCGGCGGAAACGATGGACCCGGGGCTGTTCACCGGCGTGGCCAAGAACTTCGAGCACCGGATGGATGCGGCGGCGGCGCTGGCCGAGGCCAACCGTGCCCACCAGCGGCGCTACCTGCACGTCAGTGAGCCCAGCGACGGACTCGTGCGCCTGGACGGGCTGCTGGATGCCGAAGGGGGCGCCATCCTGCGCACCGCCCTGGATGCCGGCATGCTGCCCGGCAAAGACGACGACCGCACCCCCGGGCAGCGGCGGGCCGACGCGCTGATCGACCTCTGCCGGCGCAAGGCCGGCGGGTCGTCCACCGGTGCCGGACCGCGGCCCCAGCTGGTCATCCGGGCCAGCCTGGACACCCTGCTGGGGACGCCGGGCGCCCCGGCGGGCGAACTGGAGGTTGGCGGGTCGGTGCCGGCGGATACCGTCCGCCGGCTGGCTTGCGATGCGGCGCTCACCCGCATCACCGGCCGGGGCGAGCTGGAGGCCGAAATCAGCCACGCTGCCCGAAGCATCCCCCCGTCCACCCGGCGGGCGGTGGAAGCGCGCGATCGGCGCTGCGTGGCCGGCCGCTGCGATCGCCCGCCCCAGTGGACCGACTGCCACCACCTCCAACACTGGACTCAGGGCGGGCCGAC
>DASQAY010000237.1:0-2567 GCA_035635515.1 Candidatus Eiseniibacteriota bacterium
TTCTCCGATCAGCGCGGCAGGCGTACTTCGCCGAAACCGTCCTAACGGTGCTACTATTTCGGTAAGTACCGAAATAGGTCTGCTCGGCCGCAGCGCGCCCGGGCGAAGGAGCATCTCGCACCCATGAACGCCACCGTCTCCTTTCCCGCCCTGGCCACTCAGCCACGTGCCCACCACCCGTTCCCGTGGCGGGTTTTCGGCGTGCTCCTGCTCGCAGCGTTGCTTGGCACCGTCACCCTCCTGCCGTACCTCGCTACGCTGCTCGGTCCGACTCTGGCCGGTCGCGCACTCCCCCTCGAGCTGACACTCGTCCTGTCACTGATCCAGCCACTGGTCCTTTCGGCCATCGCCATCGGCGTCGGACTCCGCCTGGGCGACAGCGTCGGCCTGGGCGCTCCACTGCTGCGCGACTGGCTTCGCGGGGACCCCAACGCGGCCCAGCGGTTGCGGGCCCTGCTCCTGCCGTCGGTGGTCGCCGGCGTGGTGGTCGCCACCGTCCTGCTGGTCCTGGAGTTCGTGGTGTTCGTCCCGAACCTCTCAGCCGCGGCCCGCGGTGCAGAGGCACCCTCGCCGCCGGCCTGGCAGGGCCTCCTGGCGTCGTTCTACGGCGGTATCGACGAGGAGATCCTGCTGCGCCTGGGGGTCATGACCCTCTTCGCCTGGATCGGCGCTCGCCTGACGCGTTCGTTCCCAGCCGGTGCTGGCGTCATCTGGACCGCCAACCTCCTCGCCGCGATCCTGTTCGGCCTGGGCCATCTGCCTGCGGTCGCCGCGCTCGGACCACTGACCGGGCTGGCTATCGCGCGGGTGCTCGTGCTCAACGGCCTGGCCGGCATCGTGTACGGCTGGTTGTACTGGCGGCGCGGGCTGCTCTCGGCGATGGTGGCCCACTTCGCTACCGATGTCGTGCTGCACGGCCTCACCCCGGCCCTCCTCGCCGGCGCCTGAGGGCCGTCGACCAGGCACAGCCTCCCGTGTCGGCAAACGGCGTCTTCCGCGCTCTGAGCGATCCCACGCGTCGCGAGATCCTGGCCTTGTTGCGCAATGGTGATCTGACCGCCGGCAATCTCGCCGAGCGTTTCCCGCTCGCCCGCAGCACCCTCTCGGAGCACTGCGCCGTCTTGAAGGACGCGGGCCTGGTGGTCACCGAGCGTCAGGGAACAGTCATCGTCTACAGCCTCAACGTGTCCGCGCTCGAGGAGGCGCTCGGGGCACTCATGGCGCTCATGCGTGTGGGGGAAGAACCGCCCGCCAGCGCCGGAAAGGACTGACGCGCACATGCGTTTGACCTGGCGAACAGAATGGCCCCATTGGGGCATCCTCGTCCTTTTAGCAATCGTCCTGATCATCAGCCCGGACCAGCCCGTCCCGATCCACTGGAATTTTGAAGGCCAGGTGGACCGCCTCGCCGACAAATGGCTCGTCCTGGTGATCATCGTGGGCCTGTACCTGTTGCTCGCGTTCCTGCCGCGGCTGGATCCCGGGCGGGCCAACTACGCCCAGTTTGCCGGTCCGTACCGAACCATCCGCCTGGCGGTCCTGACGGTCCTGGTAGTGCTGACTGGCAGCGGGGCGCTCGGCGTTCCCGCCGACGGGCTGGTGCAAGTGGCGCTTGGTGCCCTGCTGGTGGTGATTGGTAGCGTCATGGGCAAGATCCGCCCGAATTGGTTCGTCGGCGTCCGCACGCCGTGGACCCTGACCAGCAAACGTTCGTGGCTGAAAACCCATCGCCTGGGCGGCTGGTTGTTCATAATCTGGGGCCTGATTCAGATACCGGTCGGTTTGCTCCTGCCAGGTGCACGGACCTTCACGCTGGTTGCCGCGCTGGCAGTTATCGCAACCCTGCTGATCTATTCGTACGTCGTCTGGCGCAACGATCCCGACAAGCTACCCGCGGTTGGCACCCGGCCGGCTAGCGGCGACACGCTGTAGTTTTTTCCAGGTTCGTCCTCAGACTTCCGGTGGCCCGTCCATGATCTGGCGCACCTTGATGGGCGGTGCGCCAAGTGGTCCGGTGAAGGCGACGACGCGCAAGGCATCTCGATCGCACGCGCGTAAGCCGTTGACGATCCAGTACCCCCGCCAGCGACTCATTCGATTCGGCGTACGGGCCATCGGTCGCAACCGAGGACGCCATTCTCGAGGCCGACGGTCTTCGCCTGGCTTGCGCTGGGCAGGCCCTGCGCATCGACGAACTCACCGGATTTGGTGACTCACGACATCCAGTTGTGCCGGCGCGCGGCTTCGCTATGCCCGCCACTCGTGGCCGGCGGGTGAATCCCGAAAGGTGAGGGACCCGACGAACACCAAACCGGTAATCACGATCCTCAGCAGATTCCCAGCGGGCGAGGGGCCGGTGACACCAGCCAGCGTGCTTCCCAGTCGCGTACTCTGGGGCCGACCAATCTGGTTATGGCACAGGTTCTGATGTTGGCCGATTCCGCCGGGAGCATCATGTAGTACCCCCGGATGGGACCGGGCCGAACGATTCTGCTAGCCAAGATTATCCAGCAATTGACTTGGTTCATGGGGGTACCGGGTGCTCGAGGCGGTGGGGGTTCCGGCGA
>DASQAY010000238.1:0-3148 GCA_035635515.1 Candidatus Eiseniibacteriota bacterium
CTGGCGCTGTTTGGAAACCTGACCGGACCTAGCATCCTGTTCCGGTTCAGCCTGGGGACAGAGCCCTTGTTCGTGGCCTGGGAGGTGGCCTGGCTGCTGTTGATCGCCTGGCTGCCGCACCGGCGAATGGCTATCACCAAAACCGAGCCCGTGGCGGCGGCCGCCTAACCGTCGGGAACCCCTGGGCCGCTCCGTTGCATCGTGGCCGACCCTGATCACCCCTGCCCAGGAGGCCGATCCGCCATAGCCCTCCCCATCGACCGTTCACCAAACCCGCGACCGCCATGGCTGACACCGCCGGCGCTGGCGGACCTGGCGGAATTCAAGCAGGACGTCCGGGCGTATTACGACCGGCTGGCGCCCTTCCGCGACCAGTGGTACGCGCGCAACCGCGCCTACTATGCGTTCCTGGAGTCCCGCCTCCGGCTGCTGGTCCCGCCCGCGCAGGCGGTGCTGGAACTCGGATGCGGAACGGGAAACTTGCTGGCCAACCTCCAGCCGGCGCGCGCCCTGGGCATCGATGTCAGTCCGCGGATGATCGAGATCGCCGCCCGCAAATACCCGCGGCTCCAGTTCCGGGTGGACGATGCGGAAACCGTCGAGCACCCCCAGCCCTTCGACTACATCATCGCCTCCGACCTGGTCGGTGACCTCCTCGATATCGGCGCCATGCTGGATCGAGTCCACGCCCTCAGTCATGGGCAAACGCGCCTCATCCTGACCTTCCATAACCCCGCGCTGGAAGGGGTCCTTCGAATGGCGCAGCGCGCCGGGGCCGCCATGGCCCCCGCCCGCCGAAACTGGATCGGCCCGGGCGACCTGGACAACCTGCTGCAGCTGGGCGACTTCGTCGTGGAGCACCAGGAAAGCGGACTCCTCCTCCCCCTCCCGATCCCCATGCTGGCCCCCCTGGCCAATCGCCACCTCGCCCGGCTGCCAGGGCCGCGCTACTTCAACCTGGTCAACATCGTGGTGGCCCGGCCCGTCCGGCCGCGCCCGCGTCCCAAGCCCCTTACCTGCACGGTCGTCATTCCCTGCCGGAATGAGGTGAACAATATCGAGGCCGCCATCGTGCGGATGCCCGACCTGGGCACGCATACGGAGATTCTCTTCGTGGACGGTTCGTCGACCGACGGCACCGTGGAGCGCATCGCCACCCTGCAAGCCCGGTATCACGGCCAGAAGGACATCAAGCTCCTCCACCAGACCGCCCAGCCACGCACCACGGACCCCACCCCGGACCGCACTGACCCCAATGCTCCGGTGGCGATGCTCAAGCTGGGCAAGGGCGATGCCGTACGCAAGGGCTTCGACGCCGCCACCGGCGACGTCCTGATGATCCTGGACGCGGACCTCACCGTCCCCCCGGAAGACCTGCCGGCTTTCTACGCGCCGCTGGCCACCGGCAAGGCCGATTTCATCAACGGCACCCGCCTGGTCTACCCGATGGAAGAGCAGGCCATGAAGTTTGTGAACTACGCGGGCAACAAGTTCTTCAGCCTGCTCTTTACCTGGTTGCTGGGCCAGCGCATCCGCGACACCCTGTGCGGCACGAAGGCACTGCGCAAACAGGATTACCTCCGGATCAAGGCCGGCCGCGCCTATTTCGGCGAGTTCGATCCCTTCGGGGACTTCGACCTCCTGTTCGGCGCCGCCCGACTCAAGTTAAAGATCGTGGACGTGCCCGTCCGCTACCGCCGGCGCGTCGCCGGCGTCACCAAGGTGCGGATCCTCAAGCACGGCTGGCTGCTGCTGGCCATGTGCGTGATGGCGTTCCGGAAATTCAAGCTGACTCCCCGCCGGACCCCGACCGGCCCTTAGCCCCTCCAGCCCGGCGGAATCAGCCGTCGCCTTCGTTACACGTCGGATGGAAAGCGTCAACCGGCTGCCCGGGCGGCCAGGCTCGGTCTATATTCCGGACCGCGGGGTCGTCCCCAAGACGGACGACGACGACCCCATCGACTTTTACTACAGGCCCCTGACCGGCTACGTCTACCGGAAACGGTTGACCATGACGGCCGCCCTCCTGGGCCCGACCAAGTACTCCTCCCTACTGGAGATCGGGTACGGCAGCGGCATCCTGTTGCCGGAGCTGGCCCGCCACGCGGAGCGGCTGACGGCCATCGACATCCACAGCAACCGCGAGCCCGTGGTCACCATGCTCAAGGGGCTCGGGGTCGACGCCGACCTTCGCCGCGCGAATCTTTATAGCATGCCCTTCGAGAACCAGACGTTCGACGCGCTCTTCTGTCTCAGCGTGCTGGAGCATCTGACGGAGCTGGATCGAGCCCTGGCCGAATTCGCCCGGGTGACCAAACCCGGAGCCACCCTGGTCTTCGGATTTCCCGTCCGGAACATAGTGACCGACGCCTTCTTCCGGGCGGTGGGATACAATCCGCGCACGCTGCACCCGTCCGGACATCGGGACATTGAGCGCGCCATCCGCGCCCGGCCGGACCTGCGGCTTGTTCGTCGGGACACCTTCCCGGCTCGGCTCCCGGTTGACCTGGCGCTCTACTGCTCCTGCCGGTGCGTGCGCGCCGGCTAACGCCGGGTGAGACCCTGCTCGCCTCGTCGGCCGCGCCGCTGGCGGCCCTGTCAGTCCTGGCCGTCGTCGAACCCGCAGTCATCGCGTTCCGGAAATTCAGGCGGGGCCGCTGACCATGCAGGAACCTGAGACGGCGCCTCGGCCATTCCATTCCCCGTCCCCGCTGGACCCCGCCCGCCCTATTTTGGGCAGCCACCGTGCTGGTGGTGGCCAGCTGCCGGTGGCCTTTCCCGCCAGGGAGGGGTGGGGCCATAACATCCTCCGGCGGCCGGGCTATAGCGACTTCGGACAGTTCGATCTCTGCGCCTGGATGGGGATCCACCGGGGCTGGAGCACCCTGTACGACGTGGCGGTCCCGAAGCCGATCTGAGCGCGGCCGGCCGAAGCAAACTTCGCTGCGCTGAATCGTTACACGGGGCGCAGCGCCGAAGCCTGGCTGCGCCTCAAGATGAGCCAAGCCCCGGTCAGCAAAGTTGAACCCCAGCCCGAGCCGAGGTCCCGCCTCAGATGCCCGCGCTGCCACGCGGGGCTGCGGCAGACCACGGCGGTTAGCATTACCTGCCAGGGCGGGCACGCCTTTCCCGTGATCGACGGCATCCC
>DASQAY010000239.1:0-1596 GCA_035635515.1 Candidatus Eiseniibacteriota bacterium
AGGAAGTTGCGGAGCAGCTGGTAACCGTGCTCCGTCAGGATCGATTCGGGGTGGAACTGGACCCCCGCCAACGGATACTGCCGGTGACGCAGGCCCATCACGATGCCGTCGTCGGTCCAGGCGGTCACGTCGAGTTCAGCGGGGACGCTTTCGCGCTCGACCATCAAAGAATGGTAGCGGGTGGCCTGGAACGGACTGGGCAGACCGCGAAACACTGAGCCGCCGTGGTGAAAGATGCGCGAGACCTTGCCGTGCATCACCTGCGGCGCGCGACTGACCCGGCCGCCGAAGACGTCGCCCAGGCACTGGTGGCCCAGGCAGACGCCCAGTGTGGGCAGGGTCGGCCCGAGCTCGCGCAGCAGGTCGCCCGAGATGCCGGCCTCGCGCGGCGTCCCGGGCCCCGGCGAGATGACGACCGCCACCGGGTCGAGGGCGGTGACCTCGGCCAGCGAGACGTCGTCGTTGCGGCGCACCACCACGTCTTCGCCCAGCTCGGACAGATACTGCACCAGGTTGTAGGTGAACGAGTCGTAGTTGTCGATCACGAGCAATTGCTCGCTCATCGCGCCGCCTCCATGGCCTGCAGCACGGCCGAGGCCTTGTTGCGCGTCTCCAGGTATTCCTCTTCGGGGGTGGAGTCCGCCACCACGCCGGCCGCGGCCTGCACCGTGGCCTGGCCGTCTTTGACCACCATGGTTCGGATGGCGATGCAGGTGTCCAGGTCCCCGGTGAAGCCCAGGTACCCGATGGCGCCCGCGTAGACGCCCCGCCGCTCGCCCTCCAGCTCGGCGATGATTTCCATGGCGCGGATCTTGGGGGCGCCGGTCACAGTGCCCGCCGGGAAGCAGGCGCGCAGCGCATCCATGGCCGAGCATCCCTCGCGCAGGCGGGCCGTGATGTTGGAGACCAGGTGCATGACGTGCGAGTACCGTTCCACGGTCATCAGGTCGGTCACTTTCACGCTTCCCACCTCGGCCACCCGGCCCAGGTCGTTGCGCCCCAGGTCCACCAGCATCACGTGTTCGGCCCGCTCCTTCTCGCTGGAACGCAGCTCGGCCTCCATCCGCTGGTCATGCTCCGCGTCCCGGCCCCGGCGGCGGGTGCCGGCAATGGGACGGTAGCGTAATTGGCGCCCTTCCACCGTCACCAGGATCTCGGGCGAGGTCCCCAGCACGGTGAGCTCGGGCAGCCGCAGGAAGTACATGTAGGGCGAGGGGTTGACCGTGCGCAGCACGCGATAGATATCGAAGGGGTCGGTCGACACCGGCGACTGGAAGCGCTGGGCCACCTGGACCTGGTAGATGTCCCCCGCCAGGATGTACGCCTTGGCCCGCTCCACCGCGGCAAAGAAATCCTCGCGGGATCGCTGCCCGACAGCGTCCAGGGTCCCGCCCGGTCGCGGCGCCCGCAGCGCGCGAAGTTGCACTGGTCGGGAAAGGCGTGCCTCGAGGGCATCCAGCCGATCGGCGGCCGCCTGGTAGCAAGCCTCCAGCGGCCCAGGACGCACGTGGGTGATCAGCTTCAGGCGATGCTGCACATGGTCGAAACAGACCAGCGTGTCGCTGATCAGGAACACCCCATCGGGCACCCCCAGCG
>DASQAY010000240.1:0-7266 GCA_035635515.1 Candidatus Eiseniibacteriota bacterium
CGGGCCTTGGCATGTGCAACATCACCAAGTGCTGCCAGGACGTCTGCCCCGAGCACATCCGGATCACGGACAACGCCATCATCCCGCTCAAGGAGCGGGTGGCCGGCCGCTACTACGACCCCGTCGCCTGGGTCGGGCGGAAGCTGTTCGGATCTAAGCCCGAATCCACCGAGTCGAACTTGCATCTTGGGCGCGGGACGAGCGATCGGGACGTCGTCTCCTGCGCACGCTCGGTTACGCACCGACGGGTGCGCGCCCTCGCGTGCTCGTCGCCTCCTTCCGCTCATCTCGCCCCGCATCCCAATCTGCGTCGTCCGATCGGTGGATCCGGGCTAAGTTTGAAATCGAGGCAGCCTTGCGCAGAATAGAATGAGAAAGTGATGGCCCAGGAGCACCGTTCACCCGCCACGGTAGACGACGAGGAGGTCGATTACCAGGCCCAGCTGGCGGCCTACCCACGCCTGTCTGACGCCGAGCAGGATCGTCTCCTGGCTACCCACGGAGTCGCCCGCGAGGCCGCCAACCGGACCCTGATCGAGCACAACCTGCACCTGGTCTTCGAAGCCGCGCGCCACCATCGGGAAGAGGGCATCGCCTTCGGCGACCTCTTCCAGGAGGGCTCGCTGGCCTTGATTTCCGCCGTCGAGCATTACCGCGGGACCGAGCAGGGGTTTACGGACACCCTCAAAGGCGCCATCACCGCCACCATGGACGCCGTGGTGGCCATGACTCGCGATGCCCAGCACAACGACGAAGCGTTCGTGGCCGCCTGCCGGGTCTTTGAGCGGGCCCAACAACTCCTCTCCGCGGATCTAAAGCGGCCGGCGACCGATGCCGAGATCGCCAAGCTGCTGGCCTGGGATGTCCAGCGCGTCGGCATCATCCGGGCGATGCTGCGCGGAGCGCGCCAGCTCCATGACGAGGATCTGCTGCCCTATCTGGAGGTTCTCGACGAGCCGAATGGCGACGAGCCGGACGTAGACTAGCCACGTGACGCAGCCGGTGGCGACCGTGGAGCGGACTCCGCTCTTCGAGGAGCACCTCCGGCTGGGCGCGCAGATGACAAACTTCGGCGGGTGGTCGATGCCGCTTCAGTATTCGTCCATCCGCGAGGAACACCAGGCGGTGCGCACCGCGGCCGGCCTCTTCGACCTCTCCCACATGGGCGAGATCGAGGTTTCAGGGACCGACGCCGTGGCCCAGCTGGAGCGGCTGCTCACCAACGAGGTGGCTACCCTGAAGCCGGGCCGCGCCCGCTACGCCCTGCTCTGCAATGAGCAGGGCGGCATTCTCGATGACCTGCTCGTCTACAACCTGAGCCCGGGCTACCTGCTGGTGGTCAACGCCGGGAACCAGGACAAAGACTTCGAGTGGGTCGCCGCGCACGCGCCAGCGGGGACGGCGCGCAACACGGGCCGGCAGACGGCGCTGATCGGCGTCCAGGGGCCACGAGCTCCAGAGCTGGTGCAGCGTCTCTCGGATCGCGACCTCAAAGACGTGAAGTACTACGCCTTCGTGGACGGGAGGGTGGCCAGCGTGCCGTGCCGCATCTCCCGCACCGGGTACACCGGGGAGGATGGCTTCGAGCTGTTCTGCCAGCCCAGCGCGGCGGTGAGATTGTGGCAGGGTCTGCTGGAGACGGGCCGGGAGGCCGGCCTCCAGCCGGCCGGGTTGGGAGCGCGGGACACGCTGCGGTTGGAGGCCGGCATGCGGCTCTACGGCAATGACCTTGATGAGCAGACGAACCCGCTGGAGGCCGGCCTCGATTGGGCGGTCAAGCTCGACAAGGACTTTATCGGCCGGGATGCGATCGCTCGGGCGGCGCAGCAGGGGCTGCCGCGGGTCACAGTGGGGCTGCGGATGCGGGATCGAAGCATCCCCCGCCATGGCTACCGGGTGCTGCGCGAGGGCCAGCCGGTAGGGACTGTCTCCTCGGGCAACGTGTCGTTTACGCTCGGGTACAACATCGCGCTGGCCTTCGTCCCGCCGGCGCTCAGCCAAGTCGGGACCAGCCTGGCGGTGGAGATACGGGGCACCGCCGCGCCCGCCGACGTGGTGGCGCTCCCGTTTTACCGGCGTCCGCATCCGTAAGCAGACAGATGAGGGAGGAAGCATGGCGGAGCTGAGTGGGCTGCGGTTCAGTGAGAGTCACGAGTGGGTTCGCCAGGAGGGCGACACCGCGACCATCGGCATCACCGAGTACGCGCAGTCGCAGCTGGGCGATGTCATCTACCTGGAGTTCCCTGCCATCGGCCAGAAGCTCAAGGTCGGCGACCGGTTTGGGGTGGTCGAGTCAGTGAAGGCGGCCTCCGACCTCTACTCCCCGGTGGCGGGTGAGGTGGCGGCGGTCAACGACGCCCTCAAGGAGCACCCCGAGCTGCTCAACGATGACCCGTACGGAAAGGGGTGGATCCTCAAGCTGGGCGGGGTGTCGCCCAATCCGAAGCTGCTGGACCAGGACGCCTACAACGCCCTGGTCGAGGGCCCGGGGCACTAGTGGCCTACCTGCCGAACACGGCGGCCGAGCGGGCCGCCATGCTTCGCGAGCTGGGCAAGCGCGATGTCGCCGATCTCTTCGCCCAGGTCCCAGAGGCATTGCGGCGGCACGGCGTTGAGCTGCCGGAGCCGATGTCGGAACTGGAGCTGGTCCAGTATTTTCGTGAGCTGGGCCGGCTCAATGAACGGATCGCGCCCGGGCGCAACTTCCTGGGGGCGGGGGCGTCGCGCCGCTTTAGCCCGGCGGTGGTGAACGCGATCATCTCACGCCCCGACTTCTACACCATCTACACCCCGTATCAGGCCGAGGCGAGCCAGGGCGTGCTGCAGGCGACTTATGAATTCCAGACCATGATCACCCTGCTGACCGGGTTGGACGTGGCCAATGCCTCCCTGTACGACGGGGCGTCGGGCCTGGCTGAGGCCACCCACATGGCCATCGGGCATACCGGCCGGCAGAACGTGGTGGTCGCCGGATCCCTGCATCCTGAGTACGCGCAGGTGCTGGCGACATACGCCAACGGGCAGGACTACCAGGTCGTGCGCGTGCCCTCCGGCGCGGACGGCCGCGTGGACCAGCGGCGTTTGGCGGAGGCCGTCACCAGCGCCACCGCGGCGGTCATCCTGCAGCAGCCGAATTTCTACGGCGTCCTGGAGGAGCCGCAACCCGTCGCCGACCTGGCGCACGCCGGCGGCGCCTTGCTGATCGCCTGCGTCGATCCTATTTCCGTGGGTGTCCTCGCCTCCCCGGGCGACTGGGGAGCGGACCTGGCGGTGGGCGACGGGCAGCCGCTGGGCATCCCGCTGTCGTTCGGCGGGCCGTACCTGGGGTTCATCGCCTGCCGGGAGGCGCTGCTCCGCCGGATGCCAGGTCGGCTGGTGGGAGCCACGGTCGATGCCCAGGGCCGTCGCGGGTTCGTGTTGACGCTGCAGGCGCGCGAGCAGCACATCCGGCGCGAGAATGCCACCTCGAACATCACGACCAACCACGCGCTGATGGCCCTGGCGGCTACCACCTATCTGGCTCGGATGGGGGGCGATGGCTTGCGCCGCCTGGCCGAGTTGAGCGCGCAGCGGGCCCACTGGCTGGCCGCGGCGGTCGCGCAGCGGCCCGGATACGGGCTGGCCTGGAGTGGTCCGTTCCTCTCCGAGTTCGTCATCCGGACTCCGCGGCCGGCCGAGGAGGTGCAGGCCGCCATGCTGCAGCGCGGCGTGCTGCCGGGACTTCCCCTGGGCCGGTTCGACCCTGCGCTGCGGGACGCGCTGCTGGTCTCGGTCACGGAGCTGAACGATGCCGCCAGCCTGAAGGCCTACGTGGACGCCCTGCCGTGAACGAGCCGCTGCTGTTCGAGCTCGCCAGGCCCGACTATCCCGGCCCGCAGCTACCGGCTTCCGGGGTGCCCGAGCAGCCGCTCGACCGACTCGTGCCCCTCGGTCTGCGCCGCGCCCAGCCACTCGCCATCCCCTCGCTCAGCGAGCCGGAGGTCGCCCGCCACTTCGGCCGGCTCGGCCGCCGCAATCACAGCCTGCACGACGGCCTGTATCCACTCGGCTCCTGCACCATGAAGTTCAACCCCACGGTCAACGAAGCCATCGCCCGGTTGGAGGACTTCGCCGACCTGCATCCCTACCACCCCGAAGGCAGAGCGCAGGGTGCTCTCCGCCTGATGTGGGAGCTGGAACAGGCCCTGCTGGCCCTCACCGGGATGCACCGGATGAGCCTGCAGCCGGCGGCGGGCGCCCACGGCGAGTGGACGGGCCTGCTCATGATCGAGGCCTACCATCGCAGCCGCGGCGAGCACCGCGACCAGGTGCTGGTCCCCGACAGTGCGCACGGCACCAACCCGGCGAGCGCCAGCCTGTCCAGGTTGCAGACGGTGGCGGTCAAGACCGCGCCTGACGGCCTGGTCGACCTGGCGGATTACCGAGCCAAGCTCTCCCCGCGAGTGGCGGCCGTCATGCTCACGAATCCCAACACCCTCGGGCTGTTTGAGAAGGACATCGTCGAGATCGCGCGGCTGGCGCACGCCGAGGGCGTGCAGCTCTACTACGACGGCGCCAACCTGAACGCCCTCGTGGGCGTGGCGCGGCCGGGCGACATGGGCTTCGACGTGGTGCACTTGAACCTGCACAAGACGTTCTCCACCCCACATGGTGGGGGTGGACCGGGCGCCGGTCCGGTGGGGGTGAAGGCGCACCTGGCGGCCTTCTTACCGGTGCCGACGGTCGAGCAGCGCGACGGGCGGTTCGCCTTCGACTATGACCGGCCGCAGTCGATTGGAAAGGTGCGAGCGTTTTACGGCAACTTCGGCATGCTGGTGCGGGCCTACGCCTACATCCGCGCCTATGGCAACAGCATCAATGAGGTGGCCGAGCAGGCTGTGCTGAATGCTAGCTACCTGCGTCACCACCTGCGCCGGCTCTTCGCCGATGCGTTTCCGACGCCGAGCATGCACGAGTTCGTGTTGACCGCCCGCCAGGCGAAGGAGCAGGGAGTCCGCGCCCTCGACATCGCCAAGCGGCTGATCGACCTGGGCTATCACCCGCCCACCATTTACTTCCCCCTGATCGTTCCCGAAGCCATGATGATCGAGCCCACCGAAACCGAATCCAAGGCTTCCCTGGACGGGTTCATCGCCGCCATGGAGCAGATCGCGGACGAGATCGCGCACGATCCGGCGGTGGTCACCAGCGCCCCGCACAACGCCCCGGTGGGCCGCCTGGACGAGGTCCGAGCGGCCCGCCAACTCGACCTTCGCTGGCGTCCGGCGGTGGTGGTCCCTGAGCAAGTCGCGGCCACCTGAACGGCGTCACTCACGGGCCAAAATGGGGGTCTATTTGGGGCCCGTTTTTGGTAGAATTTGTATTCGCGGAGCCCGCCTTATTGCTGAATCCTAAAGATCAATCGCTGCCTGCCTACGACGCCAAGGCCATCCAGGTTCTGGAGGGCTTGGAGCCGGTCAGGCGCCGCCCCGGGATGTACATCGGGTCCACCGACAACCGGGGCCTCCACCATCTCATTTACGAGATCGTGGACAACTCCATCGACGAGGCCCTGGCTGGGTTCTGCGACAACATCGAGGTCACCCTGTACCAGGACAATTCCGCCTCGGTGGCGGATAACGGTCGCGGCATTCCCGTCGACGCCATGAAGGACCAGGGCGGAAAGTCGGCGCTGGAGGTGGTCCTCACCAAGCTGCATGCCGGCGGTAAGTTTGGCGGCGGCGGCTACAAGGTCTCGGGTGGTCTCCATGGGGTCGGGCTTTCGGTCGTCAATGCCCTGTCCGAGAAGCTGGAGGTGACCGTGGAGGGCCATGGCAAGCGCTATCACCAGGAATACCATCGCGGTGAGCCGGCCGGACCGCTGAAAGTCGTTGGCAAGGCCGACACCACCGGGACCTATGTCCGCTTCTGGCCCGATCCGGAGATCTTCGAGGAGCTGGGTTTCCAGTGGGACATCGTGGCCCACCGCCTGCGCGAGCTGGCCTTCCTCAACAAGGGGGTCAACATCCTGCTCCGTGACGAACGGATCGACCTGGACTACCACTTCTACTTCGAGGGCGGCATCGTCGCCTTTGTCCGCTACCTGAACCGCGAGAAGGGCACCGTCAACGTCCGGCCCATGCACGTCGAGCGCGAGATTGAAGGCACCAGCATCGAGGTCGCCCTGCAGTACAACCAGGGCTTCACCGAGACCGTGCTCGCCTACGCGAACAACATCAACACTGTCGAGGGCGGCGCCCACGTGACCGGGTTCCGGTCGGCGCTGACGTCCGTGCTCAACAAGTACGCGCGCAAGGCCGGGTTGATGAAGGAGTCCGACCCCAGCCTCACCGGCGACGATGTCCGCGAGGGGCTGACCGCAGTGCTCAGCGTCAAGCTGCGCGAACCCCAATTCGAGGGCCAGACCAAGACCAAACTCGGGAACTCCGAGGTGCGCGGCCAGGTTGAGACGGTGTTCAGCGACGGCTTCACCCAGTACCTGGAGGAGAATCCGCCCGACGCCCGCCGGCTGATCGACAAGTGCATGGTGGCGGCCCGGGCGCGGGAAGCCGCCAAGCGAGCCCGGGACCTGGTGCAGCGCAAATCGCTGCTCGAGTCGTCCACGCTGCCGGGCAAGCTGGCCGATTGCTCGGAGCGGGACCCGGCCCAGTGCGAGATCTATCTGGTGGAGGGCGACTCGGCCGGCGGTTCAGCCAAGCAGGGCCGGGACCGTCGCTTCCAGGCCATCCTGCCACTGCGGGGCAAGATCCTTAACGTGGAGAAAGCGCGGGAGGACAAGATCCTCACGTCCGAGCAGATCCGCAACCTGATCACTGCGCTGGGGACCGGGGTCGGCGAGAAGTTCGACATGGCGAAGCTCCGCTACCACCGCATAATAATCATGACTGACGCTGACGTTGATGGCTCTCACATCCGGACGCTTCTTCTGACATTTTTCTTCCGGTACATGCAAGAGCTCATTCCCGCGAATCACCTCTACATCGCGCAGCCGCCCCTGTACAAGCTCACCCGCGGGAAGGAAATCACCTACGCCTACACCGAGGAGCAGAAGAACCGCAAGCTGGCCCAGATGACTGGGAAGCCGGAGGTGGCTCGCTACAAGGGTCTCGGCGAGATGAACCCCGAACAGCTCTGGTCCACGACCATGAACCCAGAGAACCGAATGCTGATGCGGGTCGAAATCGAGGACGCCGTCGAGGCCGACAAGATCTTCGATGTCCTGATGGGCGACGATGTCGACCCGCGCAAGCGGTTCATCCAGACCCA
>DASQAY010000241.1:0-4961 GCA_035635515.1 Candidatus Eiseniibacteriota bacterium
CGAGGGCGCCGGGCTCGAGTACGTCGAAGATCGCTGCATGGCGGTGGAGCGAGCCATCCACCGGATCACCAAGCACCCGGTGGCCGGCCGATGAGCGAGCTCGACGAGTTTCGCAAGGCGAAAGACGACTTCTTCGGCCACGACGATCAGTCACCGCTGACCCCCGAGCAGCGCCATGAGTTCCGGGGCCTGATCTATTACCCGGAGAATCGGGCGTTGGTGGTGAAGGGCAGTCTCGACCCGGACGTCGAAGCCGGGGACGTTCCGATGGAGGCGACTGGTGGAGGCGAGCAGGTGTACAGGCGCGCTGGGATTCTGCGATTCGCCGTGGATGGGCAACCAGCGCAGCTCACGCTTTTCGCCCAGGCGGACCAGCACGAGCTGTTCGTGCCATTCCGGGACGCGACCTCAGGCAAGGGGTCGTACCCAGCGGGCCGGTACCTGGAGGTTGAACCGCCGGATGCCAGCGGCCAGGTGACCGTCGACTTCAATCTCGCCTACAACCCCTACTGCGCCTATAACCCCGAATACAGCTGTCCGTTGCCGCCGGTGGAGAACTGGCTCAAAGTCCCGATCGAGGCGGGCGAGAAGACCTTTTCGCATTAGCAGTCTCGTAAGCTGGGCGGGTTGACCTCGTTACCACCACAGATGCAGCGGACCGTGGACTTCGTCACCTCCCTGCTGGTGACCGCATTTGTCGGAGCCGTCCTGCTGCTCCTGATTTACGAGACCTGGGCGCTCTTCACCGGCAACGTGCCCATCACCAACGCGGTCCGCGGGGCGATCCACGAGTTTCCGGGATGGGCCTTTGTGATTGCCATCGTGACCGGCATGGTGCTGGGCCATTTCTTCTGGGGCGGGCCAGGCATGGCGCTCCGGCGCCGACTGGGTCAGTAAGTGCACGTCACGCCGGAAGCCATCCTCTCCCTGATTGCCACTCTGTTCGTGGCAGCCATCTTCGCCCTCATGGTCAACGAGCTGGTCGCGCTGGCGCGCGGCCAAGCGCCGCTGGCCGATCGCATCCGGGCCCTGATCCAGCAATATCCGCGGACCGTGATTGCGCTGGCTGTGGTGATCGGCATGGTCCTCGGTCACCTGGTCTGGCCCTAGAGCGCTTTGGCCTAAGCGGTTCTTCCTTGGCAGAGTTGACAACACTTAGCGTCGCTCGCGTGACCTTGGCTAGAGCCTCTCGAAATACCCCCACCCCACCCTGCCCACGCGGGAAATCCCGCGACCCTGACAACAGTGGCTCCCCACAAGGGGGAAGGAGATTTAGATCCCTGCACGCGGGAAGGGGAGCAGGGCCTTCTCAAACCTCCCAGAGAACATCAGTTAGCCCGGCCTCGCTCGCTGGCGGCCCGCCCGGTTTATGGCCCGCCACTTCTTTGACTCCTCCAGCCGTAGCCGGCTGTCGGCGCGCACGGCAAGGGAGCGCACCTCGCGCTCGAGCTTGCGATAGCCGGCGAAGCGCTCCGGAGCGAGGCTCCCATCGTCGAGTGCCTGCTGCACCGCGCAGCCCGGCTCCTCCTGGTGGCGACAGTTATTGAATCGGCAGCGGGTCGCCAGCTGCCGGACGTCGTCGAAGACCTGGTCGAGACTCTGCTGATCCGCCCAGAGCTGCAGTTCGCGCAGGCCAGGCGTATCGATCAGCATCCCGCCGCCCGGCAAGACCAGGAGCTCGCGGTGCGTGGTCGTGTGGCGGCCCCGGCCGTCGCGGCGCAAGGTATTGGTCGGCAGCGTGGCCTGGCCGAGCAGCCGGTTGATCAGGCTCGACTTCCCAACGCCGGATGATCCCACCAGGACCGCCGTCTCGCCGGCCACGAATTGCTGCCGCAGGGCATCGATGCCCTGGCCAGTCACGGCGCTGCAGGCGAGAACGGGGACGGCGGGAGCCAGCCCACGGATCTGATCGATCAGCGATTCGATCGAGGGCACCAGGTCGGCCTTGGTCAGCACAATTACCGGCGACGCGCCGCCGTCCCAGACAATAGCAAGGTACCGTTCGAGCCGGCGTGGGTTGAAGTCGTCGACGACGGCGCTGACGATACAGACGCGATCGACGTTGGCGACCATGACCTGCTGCTCGGCGACCTCGGACGCGGCCTTGCGGGAGAGGCTGGTGCGCCGTTCCAGGACCGCCTGGATGGCGCGAGCTTTCAGGACCACCCAGTCTCCCACCGCCGGCAGGGACGCAGCGCTGGCCGCCTCGTGCCTCAGCCGCCCGGTGATAGAGGCGCGCAGGTCGCCGTGTTCGGTCGCCACGGTAAACGCCGTGCCGAAGCCGGCGACGACGCGGCCCGGGACCAGGCCGTCCTCGTCATAGTTCGCAAATCGTGCCTGGAACCAGGGCGACCAGCCCAGGTCCGCGAGGCGACTACCCGAATGCATGGGGAATCCTCCAAATGGATTGACGGAAAACGACCGTCGAAACCGCCGGGAGGACCGCGATGGGGCTAGCGGGAACCTCTGGAGGCGGCCGACGGACTCGTGGCGAGGATCAAGGGCACACAGGTCATCTGGCGTCACCTCCTCGATTGATCGGTGCGGGCAGCTTACCCTAGTGTGACGGCGGACAGCAAGCGGATTCTGATCAACCAGGCGCTTCGTGGTTTCGCCTATGGGTTCGGCGCCGTCCTGCTCGGCGCGTCCCTGCAGGCTCGGGGCTGGTCGAGCATCCAGGTCGGCTTCTTGTTGACCACGATCATCGCCGGGATCGCCGTGATGTCTATCGTCGTCGGGATGCTAGGAGACCGGATCGGTCGCCGGCGCCTGTATGCGGCGCTCTTCCTGTTAATGGCCGCGGCCGGGACGGTGTTTGCGCTGACCAGCCAGTTCTGGCTCCTGCTGCTGGCCGCGCTCACCGGCACCTTATCGACGGACGTGGTCGAGGCCGGCCCGCTGTCCTCGCTGGAAGTCGTGATGCTGCCGACCGGCCTGACGGGAAACGCGAGGACGCGCATCTTCGGTACCTACAACACCGTGGCGGTGCTGGCCGGTTCGACCGGCGCGCTGCTGGCGGGCGGGCCCGCGCTGCTACGCCGAGTCTGGCCCGGCGTTCCCGCGGACCAGCGGTTCTTCCTGGTCTTTCTGGTGGTCGGCCTGGCCGGGGGCTGGCTGGCGACCTCGCTCTCCGAGCGGGTGGAGGTCAGGGCGGCGCGCTCCGGGCGACCGCTCGGCCGTTCGCGCCCGGCGGTGCTCCGCCTAGCAGCTCTCTTCAGCGTCGACGCCTTTGCCGGCGGGTTCATCGTGCAAAGCTTCATCGCCTACTGGTTCCGGCTCCGATTCGGGGTCCCGCTGGAAACGCTCGGCCTGGTCTTCTTCCTGGTCGGCCTGCTCCAGGCGGCGTCATTCGCGGCCGCCACCCGGCTGGCCGGACGCATTGGATTGCTGAACACGATGGTGTTCACCCATCTGCCGTCGAACCTGCTGCTGGCCGCCATCCCGCTGGCACCCACCTTTCCCCTGGCGCTGGCGTTGCTCTTCGCCCGCTTCGCCCTGAGCCAGATGGACGTGCCCACCCGGCAGGCCTACGTGCTGGCGCTGGTCGACCCCGAGGAGCGCACCGCGGCCATCGCCTTCACGAATACCGCCCGCTACGTCGTCCGGCCGCTAGCCCCGGTATTGGCCGGGTTCGCCCAGCAGGTCTCCCTGGGGCTGCCCTTTGTCCTGGCCGGCTCGATAAAGGCCGGCTACGACCTGGTCCTGTGGGCCAGCTTTCGCGGTCGCGCTATAGTCCCAACTGAGGCAGAGTCCCGACAGGAGGGGAGAAGGTGGCCACCACCGCAGTGAAGCACTACCAGATGTTCGTGGGTGGGCAGTGGACGGATGCGACCGGCGGGGAAACCCAGGCCGTGGTGAACCCGGCGACCGGCGAGGTCATAGCCGAGGTCCCCAAGGCGACCGAAGCCGACGTGGAGCGAGCGGTGGGGGCCGCCCGCAAGGCGTTCGAGACCTGGGCGGAGACGACGCCCAGGGAACGCAGCGAGCTGCTGCTCAAGCTGGCCGATGCCCTGATCGAGCACGGCGACGAGTTCGGCGACCTGGAATCGGAGAACGTGGGCAAGCCCCGGGCGCTCTTCATGTCCGAGGAGCTGCCGGTATGCGCAGACCACCTGCGGTTCTTTGCCGGCGCCGGACGCATCCTGGAAGGGAAGGCAACCGGCGAGTACATGCGTGGGTTCACCAGCATGATCCGGCGCGAGCCGCTCGGCGTGGTGGGCTCGATCACGCCCTGGAACTATCCGCTGATGATGGCCGTCTGGAAGATCGGTCCGGCGCTGGCGGCGGGCAACTGTGTCGTGCTCAAGCCCTCCGGCTGGACGCCGCTGACCTCGCTCCGGCTGGCCGAACTGGCGGCAGACATTTTCCCGCCCGGCGTACTCAACGTAATCACCGGCGAAGGCCGTACCGCGGGGGCGGCTATCGTGCGGCACCCCGGCGTGGCCATGGTGTCGCTGACCGGGGATACGGCGACCGGGAAAGAGATCGCCCGGCTGGCGTCGGAGACGGTCAAGCGCGTGCACCTCGAGCTGGGCGGCAAGGCGCCAGTGGTGGTTTTCGACGATGCCGACCTGGAGGCGGTCAGCCAGGGGATCAAGATCGGCGGCTTCTTCAACTCCGGGCAGGACTGCACGGCGGCCACCCGGATCCTGGCCGGATCTCGAGTCTATGACAACCTGCTGGCGACGCTGGTCCCTGCGGTCGAGTCGGTCAAGGTCGGCGATCCCCTGCAAGAGGGGATCGACATGGGGCCGATGGTCTCCAAGCGACAACTGGAGACGGTCGAGGGCTTCGTCGAACGGAGCCGGCAAAAAGGGGCGACCGTCCTGACCGGTGGATCGCGACTCGATCGGCGCGGATATTTCTATAAGCCCAGCGTGGTGGCCAACGTGAGCCAGGACTCGGAGATCGTCCAGAAAGAGGTCTTTGGGCCGGTGGTGACCGTCCAGCGTTTCAAGGAC
>DASQAY010000242.1:0-2740 GCA_035635515.1 Candidatus Eiseniibacteriota bacterium
GGGCGCGACCCGGGCAGACCTGCCGGCGACCGCGCGGGTGATCACCGACGAGGCCGAGCGCCGAGCGGTGCTCACCGAGGTCGCGCGTGCCTGGCGGCGCAACGACGTCGAGACCATGGTTCAGTACAGCCCGCTGGTCGAAGTTAGCATCGACGGGCTCCGGTCGCCGAGCTAACCGCCGTTTCGGACTGCGCTTCTCTGGAGTAGACCGCCTGCTTAAGTAGTCGAGTCAGGGGGCCGTGCCGGGGGGTGGCTCAGCTTGGCGACCGCACTCCGGAGCGTCACCAGGTCATTGAGGTCGAGGTCCAGGAGTTCGCGGGGCGGAATATACATGCGCTCCAGCTGCTTTGCCTTCGTCCTCGATCCCCGCGGCGTCAGCACCACGAGCTTGACCCGGCGATCGGTCGCGTGAGGCCGGCGTTCGACGAGACCTTTAGCCTCCAGGCGATCCACGATCCAGGTCGCGGTGGAGGCATCGCACTTCCACTCTTCGGCGAGCGATCCCATAGTCCGTCCAGACCTGGTGGTCAAGCTGCTCAGCGCTCGGGCATCGTTCGGGGTGAGGCCGGACTCGCCGATATAGCGGTTGCGCTGAGGCGCAGTGGCCACGATGAAATCGAAAATCGCCCGCCAGGCCTCCGCCGCCACGGCGGCCTTTGTCTGCGCGGTGCGCGGCATGCTGCCATCGTACCGGACTTCGCCTGCTTCCTTCAAGCTCCTCCATTATAGGATCAATCCGATATTTGCATTACTCCAAGCATATGTGGTAGAACAGGGGGTAGCTACCGGCATGACTCAGGAGGTTGCTGATGAATACGACCCTTCTCTACCCGCTCGTGCTCTTCCTGCACATCCTTGGCGCGTTCGGTCTGGTCGCCGCCATCACGCTCGAGGCGATCGGCCTCCGCGGGCTCCGGCGGGCCGTCCGGAGCGAGGACGCCCTGATGTGGCTCGGCATTTCACGGGGCCTTGTCCTCCGACTCGCTCCGGCGTCGCTGGGCCTCATCCTCGTCACCGGGCTCTGGATGACGGCCACCACCTGGGGGCCAAAGGGTTGGATTCTGGTCGCCCTGGCCAGCCTGGTCCTGCTGGCCGTGGTCGGTGCGCTGGGGACCGGCATCCGTGTGGCCCGCATCGGGTCGGCGGTTGGCGGAGCGACCCCCGGTCCGCTATCCGATGACCTGCGACGCGCGCTTCGCGATTCGATCCTGCTGACCTCGCTGCGCACCCGGCTGGCGATCGTGCTGGGCGTGGTTTTCCTGATGACCGTCAAGCCGTCCAGTGCGGCGTCGGTGGTGGTCATCGTCCTGGCCGCGGCCATCGGGCTGCTGGCGAGTCAGATCCCGGCGAGGAGGAGCCAGCGTGAGCTACGCAATGAAATCGGCTGAGGCAACGGCGGAGCCGACCGGTCGGCGGCGGTGGACTGCCCTCGCGTTCATTGCGCTGGCGCAATTGATGGTGGCGCTCGACGCGACCATTGTGAGTATCGCGCTGCCCTCGGCGCAGCGGGCGCTGGCGGCCTCGGATGCCGAGCGGCAATGGGTGATCACTGCCTACACGCTCGCTTTCGGCGGGCTGCTCCTGCTGGGCGGCCGGATCGCCGACTCCTTCGGACGTAAACGCACCTTTCTCTTAGCGCTGGGCGGATTCGCCCTGGCCTCGGGGCTGGGTGGTGCCGCTCCGTCATTCGGGATCCTGCTGGCGGCCCGCGCCCTGCAGGGGGCGTTTGCCGCGCTGCTGGCCCCCACCGCCCTCGCTTTGCTGGCGGTGACCTTCACGGAGCCGCGCGAACGCGCGCGAGCGTTTGCGCTCTACGGGTCGATCGCGGGCAGCGGCGCCGCCATCGGTCTCCTGCTGGGCGGCATCCTCACCCAATATCTGAACTGGCGGTGGTGTCTCTACGTCAACGTCCCCATCGCCATCGCGGCCGCCGTTGGAGGCTGGCGGGTCCTGGCTGGGGCGCGCGGGCCAAGCGCCCAGCGGTACGACATCCCGGGCGTGCTCCTCGCCACCGGCGGGTTGGTCGCCCTTGTCTACGCCTGCACCCAGGCGGTGTCGGCGGGTTGGCATTCGTCCACGGTCATTGCTCTGCTACTGGCGAGCGTGATCCTGCTGGGTCTGTTCATCGTGCGAGAGGCGCGCACGCCGGCACCACTCCTACCGCTGAAGATCGTGCTCGACCGCAACCGAGGCGGCGCTTACCTGGCAGTGGCCTTCACCATAGCCGGCATGTTCGGCGCCTTCCTGTTCCTGACCTATTACCTGCAGGTCGTCCTTCGCTACTCGCCCGTCCAGGCCGGACTGGCGTTCCTGCCGTTGACGCTCGCCTCGCAAGCGGGCTCCTGGGGGATCGCCAGCGTACTGATGCCGCGCGTTCCAGCGCGCGCGATCATGGCCCCTGGGGCACTGGTCGCCGCTGCCGGCATGCTCATCCTCACCCAGATCCAGGTCCATAGCGGGTACCTCACCCACGTGCTGCCGGCCGAGATCCTGCTCGGCATTGGCGTCGCCTGCGTGATGGTGCCCGCCTTCAGCATCGGGACACTGGGCGTGGACCCGCGCCAGGCGGGCGTGGCCGCCGCCACGGTGAACATGGCCAGCCAGGTGGGCGGGTCGCTGGGCACTGCCCTCCTCAACACCATCGCCGCCAGCGCGACCGCCACCTACCTGGCCGGCTACGCCCCCTCACCCGGTGTGATCGCGCAAGGCTTGGTCCATGGCTACTCGGTTGCCACCGGTT
>DASQAY010000243.1:0-2465 GCA_035635515.1 Candidatus Eiseniibacteriota bacterium
CGATGCCGCCCACGCCCCAGCCCAGCACCCCCAGCCCGTTCACCATGGTGGTGTGGGAGTCGGTGCCCACCAGGGTATCGGGGATGGCCACCCGGCGGCCGTCCAGTTCCCGCACCTGCACCACCCGGCTCACCCGTTCCAGGTTCACCTGGTGACAGATGCCCATGCCCGGCGGCACCACGCGGAAGTTGTGGAAGGCTTGCTGCGCCCAGCGGAGCACGGCGTAGCGTTCGCCGTTGCGCTCGTACTCGCGCTCGATGTTCCGGTGATAGGCGTCGGCCATTCCGAAGACATCGACCTGCACTGAGTGATCGATGACCAGGTCAGCGGGGACCAGCGGGTCAATGCGGCTCGCGTCCTTGCCCGCCCGGCGCATCGCCGAGCGCATGGCGGCCAGGTCGACGACCGCCGGCACGCCGGTGAAGTCCTGGAGGAGGACGCGGGCCGGCCGGTAGGGAATCTGGGCCCCGTTCGTGGGCGGGGTGGGCCAGTTCGCCAGGGCCCGGACACTGATCTCATCCGTCTGGCCCGCCTCCACCTGGCGCAGGAGGCCTTCCAGCAGGACCTTGACGGTCATCGGAAGCTTGGCGGGATCGGCCACGCCGTTGCTCTGCAGCCGATCGAGCCCGTAATAGTCGAGGTCGGTGCCCTTCAGGCGGTCGCGCGTGCCAAACACCCGATTCAATCGTACTCCGAGAACCGGCACTCCCTGTGATGGACCGCCGCCACGCTGCGCCCATAATGGTGGGAGGAATGCTGCCGGTTGACGCCTGTCCGTTTGACCGACCGTTCCCACCCGACTTCGATGCCTGTCCGGCGTACCAGCCGCGCACTTTCGTGGCCCTCGACCTTCGGTACCGGCCGCTGCAACCCGTCTGGACCTGCCAGCAGCTCGAAGTGCGGCCCACTGGCGCCAGCGGGCATCGTTTCTATGGCCGCTGCAGCATCGGCGACGCAGCGGCCCGGGAGCGCTGGGTCGAGCAGGTGCGCGTGGTGCGGCTGGTAACGCTGCGCGATCTGTCGATCCAGGTAAACCGGATCGCGCGCCCGCTGGTGACCGAGCTGTGGGCGGCCAAGGGGCTTCAGCTGGAGGCCCAGAAATCGATCGATGGCGACGCCGTGGAGACCAAGGCAGTGCGGGAGGTCGCCGATCGGATGCGGAGCGAGGTGACCGCATTCCTGGACCAGCACCGGGCGCAGCTGGAAACCGCCGGCCTCCCCTACGACGCGGTCGTCGCCCTGGTGGGCGTCCTGATGGACCGCTTCGTGTCGCAGACCTCCACCGACGCCCCCCCGGGCCTACCGCCCGACGTGCTGGCGGACTTTCCGGAGGCCGTGCGCATCTTCTTCGACCCCAGCCAGGCCACCCCAGGTGGGCCGAAATCCACCCAGCGGCCTCCCCTGGCGTCGTAGGAATCTCACTCCGCGTCCACAACTTCACGCTGCGTCCCTTGACAAACTTGATACCGCGTGTATCCTTGCTCGCAAGGAGACGACTGGCGCGACTGCCTGAGGGGGCATCGGTCGCGACTCGATCGAAGGAAGGAGGGAAGTCGGATGCGTATTTGCATTGTCCCCGGCATCCGAGGCTAGGCCATGGCGATCTTCAGCGATCCGAAGCTGGCCACCCGGGTCCCCAGCTTCCGGGCACCCGGCAGCCACGTCCCTGGCATCCAGGTACCGGGCATCCAGGTACCGGCCATCCGGGTCCCGCGCCTTCGCCTTCCGAACGTCGACGGCTTGAGACTCCGCCTGGCGTCGGCCTCGGCCAACTTGACCCCGGCTCGGGAGCGCCTGATCCGGATGACCGGGTATGCCGTATCACCGAGCTGGTGGTGGGCACAGATCACGTCCGCGGCGGGGGTCGCCGTGATGCTGGCCATGTCGGTGGTCAGCCTGATCGGCGCGCTCGTAGTGACCTGGCCGCACCGCTAGGCGCGGGCGCCCGGACGGAGGCCGTCGAGCAGCCGCCGGGACGCCGCCGTGACCTCGACCACTGCCTCGTCGAAGGCGTGGGCATTGGCCCGTGAGGGGACGCGGTACCCGCTCACCTTCCGCACGAACTGCAAGGCTGCCTCCTCAATCTCTCGGTCGCTCGCCCGCCCGCCGGTCCGTCTCAGGGTCTTGATGCTTCGACACATGACTCTTAGATTAGCTAGCCCGGATCCACCGGTCGGGCGAAAGCAGATTGGGATGCGGGGCGTGCCGAGCCGAAGGAGGCGACGAGCACGTGAGGGAGCGCATCCGTCGATGCGTGACCGCGCCCGCGCAGGAGACGAGCCCGGAGCCCGAGTCCGCCGGACGGACGAAGCAGATTGGGATGCGGGGCGTGCCGAGCCGAAGGAGGCGACGAGCACGGGAGGGAGCGCATCCGTCGATGCGTGACCGACCGCGCGCAGGAGACGACGCCCGGATCGGCCGCATCCGCGCCCAAGATGCGAGTTTGTTCCGGCGGATTCGGGCTC
>DASQAY010000244.1:0-24190 GCA_035635515.1 Candidatus Eiseniibacteriota bacterium
CCCCTCCCCTGCGCGGGAAGGAAAGACCCGCAGGGTGACCCCTCTGCGGGACCGGTAAACCCTACCCACGCAGAGGGGTCACCCTGCGGCTCTTTCCTTCCCGCGCAGGGGAGGGGCGCCGTGGGGGTTCTCTCCCTCCCCCTCAGCTCAGGGGGAGCCATCGTTGTCAGGGTCGCGGGATTTCCCGCGTGGGCAGGGTCGGGGTGGGGGTGAGCGCTAGCGCTGGGCCAACCGCCGCCACACCACGAGCAGCGGGCTGGCGTTGAAGATCGACGAGTAGGTCCCGCTGACGATCCCGATCAGCAGGGCCAGGGTGAAGCCCTTGATGTTGGGCGGGCTGATCAGGAACAGCGCCACCAGGACGAAGACCACGGTCATGGACGTGTTCAGGGACCGGGCCAGCGACTGGATGATGCTCAGGTTGACCGTCTGCTCGAAGTTGAGCCGGCTGGCCACCTTCAGATTTTCCCGGATCCGGTCGAAGATGACGATCGTGTCGTGGACAGAAAAGCCGATGACCGTCAGCGCCGCGGTCACGAACAGGGTGTTGATTTCGCCGATGGGCAGGTTGAAGACCCGGCCCAGGATCGAGTAGACCCCGGTGAGTACGAAGACGTCGTGCAGCAGGGCCAGGATGGCGCACACGGCGAACCGGAGGGAGGCGAACCGGACGCGGAGATAGATCATGATCAGCAGCGAGGCACTGGCAATCAAGCCTCCAGCGCCGATCACGAGTTCACGGGCGACCGTGGGCCCGACCAGCTCCGTTCGGGACTGGCTGGGGTCGATCGCCCCAAACTTGGCAGCCAGGTCGTTCTCGAGGTTCTGTTGGGTAGCCTGGCCCAGCGGCTTGGTCGTGATCAGCACGCCCTTGGCCGTGGTCTGCTGAACCGTCCCGTCGACGCTGAACGTGTCCACTTCGCGCTGGACGGCACTGGCTTGCACCGGATTGACGAAGACCAGGTTGAGCTGGCTGCCGCCCTGGAAGTCGATCCCGAGGCGGAAGCCGAGCACGGCCATGGAGACGATCCCAGGCAGGATGATCAACAGCGACAGCCCGAAGTACCAGTTCCGCCGGCCGACGATATTCATCAGGCGGCCTTGGGGGGCGCCTGCACGCCGTAGAAGGACAGCCGCCGCGCCGCCTGCAGCCCGGCCACCACCTGCAGGAACTGCTGAGTGGTGACGATGGCCGAGAACATACTGACCGCCACGCCGATCGCCAGGGTGATAGCGAACCCCTTGATCAGCGGCGCCCCGAAGAAGGCGAGCACCCCGCAGGTGATCCAGGTCGAGATGTTGGAGTCCCGGATGGCCGGCCAGGCGCGCTTCACGCCGACCTCCATGGCCGCGCCCAGCGTGCGCCCCGAGCGCAATTCCTCCTTCACCCGCTCAAAGATCAGGACGTTGGCGTCCACCGCCATCCCGACCGAGAGGACGAACCCCGCCAGTCCGGCCAGCGTCAACGTCACGCCGAAGAGCTTGAAGATGGCCAGGACCGCGCCGGCGTAAATCATCAGGGCCAGGCTGGCCACCACGCCGGGCAGCCGGTAGTACAGGATCATGAACAGGATCACGATGGCCAGTCCCAGGCCCCCGCCCAGCAGGCTGAGGCGCACGGTGTTGGCCCCCAGGGTGGCGCCCACCGCCGTGTTCGAGATGATGTTGACGGACCCTGGCAGCGCGCCGGAGTTGAGTTGCAGCGCCAGCTGGGTGGCGCTGTCCGCGGTGAAGCCGCCAGTGATGATGGCCTGGCCGCCCGGAATCTCGGCCTCCACGCCGGCGTCCTCGACCAGGTTCTTGTCCAGGAAGATGGCGATCTTGTTGTCGGGCGGCTGGTCGGCCCCCGCCACCCGGTGGGAGAAACGCTCCTTGGTCAGGGTGTCGAGCAGCTGGGCGCCCTGGGAGTTCAGGGAGATCGAGACATCCGGCAGGCCCGTCGAATCGGTGGACCGGGTGGCGTTGGTGATCATGCTGCCGTCGATGTGGGTCCATTCCGGCGTGTAGCCGGCATACTTCTGCGCATCGGTCGGGTTGAGCTGGCTGAGCACCGTAGAACTCGGCTTCCCGGGGACCCACTTCCAGATGGTCAGGTAGGCGGTCTTGCCGATCAGGTCCTCGGCCTGCTTGAGGTTGACCCCAGGCAGCTCCACGATGATCCGATCGGATCCCTCCGACCGCACCACCGGCTCCGAGAAGCCGGCGGCATTCACCCGGTTCTCGATGATGAACATGGCGCGATCACGCGCCTCCGAGACGGTAATGCCTGAGCGCACGTTTTGGATCTGCAGCTCGAGGTGGGTGCCGCCCACCAGGTCCAACCCTCTGTGCACGTAGATCTGCCAGTTGATGCCCAGGGCCGGCACCGAGATGGTGGGCTTGTCCGCCAGGGGTTTGTCAAGCCCCTGGCCGCTGGTGAACCGGTAGATATACGAGTAACCATCGATGAACGCCGCCAGGAGGGCGACGCCCAGGATGACGAGTAGCCACTTACCGCTGGCCCGCATGCCGAACGAAAGTATATAGAGGGTCAAATTCAGGGCCTCGATTCGGGTCGAGAGGTTAACTAAAGCGGTGCGCCCTGCCACTCCGCGCGCAGGTCACCGAACAGCCCGGGTAGCGACCCCGAGCCGATGCCGGCCCGAATCCGGTCCATCAGCCGCAGCAGCACAAAGAGGTTATGGATTGACGCCAAGCGGTGGGCCAGGATCTCGCCCGCCATGAACAGGTGGCGAAGATACGCTCGACTGAAACGCTGGCAGCTGTAGCAGCCGCAGCCCTCGTCGAGCGGCCCTGCGTCGTCGGCGAAGCGGCGATTCCGCAGGTTGATGCGGCCGCCGCGGGTCAGGACCGAGCCGTTGCGCGCGATCCTGGTGGGCAGCACGCAGTCCATCAGGTCCACGCCGCGGGCCACCGCTTCAATCAGGTCGATCGGGGTGCCCACCCCCATCAGGTATCGGGGCTGGTCGCGCGGCAATTCGCCGGCCTGGAGCTCGAGCAGCTCGTAGGTGAGCGCCTTCGGTTCCCCCAGGCTCAGACCGCCGACGGCGTACCCATCAAAGGCCAGGCTCCGGAGCGCCAGCGCGCTTCGCCGGCGCAAGTCCCGGTCGAACCCACCCTGGGCAATGCCGAATCGAAGCTGCCCAGCCGCGGGGGCGGCCGACAGGCAGCGTTCCGCCCAACGGTGGGTCCGATCCATGGCGGCACCGGCGCGGACGGCGTCCGACGGCCACGGCGCCGGCTCATCGAACGCCATGGCGATGTCTGAGCCCAGCGCCCGCTGAATCGCCATCACCGACTCCGGCGTGAAGCGCTGCTCGCTGCCGTCGAGGTGGGAACGAAAGGTGGCGCCCTCGTCGCTGACCCGGACCAGGTGGTCCAGGCTGAACACCTGGAAGCCGCCGCTGTCGGTCAGGATGGCTCCGGTCCACCCCATGAACCGATGCAACCCGCCCAGCCGGGCGATGCGGTCGGCACCCGGCCGCAGCGCCAGGTGGTAGGTGTTACCCAGCAGCACCTGCACCCCAAGCGCGGTCAGGTCGTCGGGGCTGAGTGCCTTCACGCTGGCCTGGGTGCCCACCGGCATGAAGGCCGGCGTCTCGATCACGCCATGCGTGGTATGCAGCCGGCCGCGGCGGGCGCCCGCCTCCTCGCGAATAAGCTCAAACACGAGCGCGGCTGGTGATCAGCATGCAATCGCCGAAACTGTAGAACCGATAGTCGTCCCGGATCGCCTCTCTATACGCCTGCAGGATCCGCTCTCGCCCAGCGAAGGCGCTGACCAGCATCAGCAGCGTGCTCTGCGGAAGGTGGAAATTGGTGAGCAGCCCATCGACCACGCGGAACCGGAAACCCGGTCTGATAAACAGGTCGCTCCAACCCTGGCCCGCACGGACGGTCCCTGTGTCCGTGGCGCAGGTCTCGAGCACGCGTACCGTGGTGGTGCCGACCGCCACCACGCGACCGCCGCGGTCTCGGGTGCGCTCGACTGCCTCCACCACACTGGGCGCCAGGACAAAGGCTTCCCGGTGCATGCGGTGCTCGGCTGGGTCCGCTTCCTGGACCGGGCGGAACGTGTCGAGGCCAACATGCAGGGTGACGAACTCGATCGCCACGCCGCGGGCCCGCACGGCATCCAGCAACCGCTGCGTGAAATGCAGCCCGGCGGTGGGGGCCGCGGCGGAGCCTTCCTCGCGCGCGTAGACCGTCTGGTAGCGGTCGGCGTCGGTCAGCCGTTCCCGGATGTAGGGCGGGGTCGGCATCTCCCCCACTCGGTGCACCTCGTCCAGGGGACGCTGCACCCCCGAGAGCCGGACCAGCCGCGTCCCGTCATCGTCTCCACCGCCAATCTCGACCTGGAGTGCCGATCCGCCAACCTGGACGGTGCTCCCCGGCTTCAGCTTGCGGCCCGGCCGGACGAGCGCCTCCCACCAGCCATCCTGGACGGAGCGGAGCAGCAGCACCTCGGCCTCTCCCCCACCGGCGCGGACCCCCCGCAGGCGCGCCGGCAACACGCGGGTGTCGTTGAGGACCAGCAGGTCGGCGCGAGCGAGGAAGCGCGGCAGATCGCGCACGGTCGCGTGCTCGAGGCGGTCGGCCACCGGGTCGAGCACCAGCATGCGGCCGGCATCGCGCTCCACCGGCGGGTGCTGGGCGATCAGCGAGTCAGGCAGGGGGTAGTCGAAGTCGCTCGTCTTCACCTGATCGAAGGGTAACGACCACGATGGGGGCCGCGGCCAAACACACGGCCGCGCTCAACACCAGCGTGGCGAGGAAGCCGAAGTGGGCGACCAGCGGGGTGCCACCCACGCTCCCCACTCCCAGCGCCGCCGCGAAGCTGCTGCTGAACAGCGCCATGGCCGTTCCGCGGTCTCCCTCGTCGCTGCGCCTGCTCAGCTCCAGCAGTGTCGGCGGAATCAGGAAGGCGGCGCCCGCCCCGGTTCCGGCACCCGAAAGCACCAGCACCGCCAGCGACGGCGGCCAGAGCAAGCCTAGCACCGCCAGGTCCGTGAGGACGATGCCGGTGACCAGCAGCCAGCGGGTCCCGATCCGATCGGTCAGCCACCCGGCCGGGATTCGCAACAGCATGATGGCGATGGCATCGGCGGTGAAAAACCAGCCCACGTTGCCGCCGTGATGCTGGGTCACGTAGATCGGCAGAAAGGCGGTGATCACGCCCCAGTACACGATGGTCAAGAAGGTGGCGACCAGGAGCGGCGTCCAGCTGGCGCGATAGGTGAACACCCCGGCGCGGGCAACCGATGGCCGGCCGGCGCGAAGGCGCAGACCCACCACAATCCCGGCCGCGGCGGTGGCGACCGCCATGCCAAAGAGCACCCTGGGGCCACGGCTCAGGAGCCAGAGTCCCAGTGGCGGGGCGATGGCCAGGGCCATGTTCTGGATCACGCCGACCACCCCGAAGGCGGTGGCCCGCTGTCGCGGCCCGACCAGGCTGGGCAGGAGGGCGTAGGCGGCGGGCAGCAGCAGGGCGATGCCCAGGCCCTGCAACACTCGGGCCAACGCGATCGGCAGGACGTCTGGGGCGAGCACGAAGAGCAGGGCGGCAGCCAGGTACAGGGCCGGCCCGACCCGCAGCGCCAGCCCCGCGCCCCACCGGTCGATCACCGGTCCGGACAGCAGGGTGGCGACCAACTGGACACCGAAGGCGAGCCCCACCAGGAGGCCGACCGTCGAAAGTGAGAACCCGCGATCCCGATACAGGTAGATCGGCAGCGTCCCACTGAACAGGAACAGCGAGAACGATGCCAGGAAGACAATGGCCGCCAGGGTGATGGCCCGATCCCAGTGGATCGCCGGCCGGTCGGCCAGCGATGAGTCTCGTGTCCCGGGTCGGAGGTTCGTTGAGAAAGTCACGGCCCCGGCGGCCGGTGCCAAGGCAGGGGTGGCGCAAGGTGGAGCCTATCGGTCGATAGATGACGACTTGCGCCGGGCCCCCTAACGCAGGCATCAGCGCCGAAGGCGCCCGGTCGCCCAGGCCGACGAATTTCCAACGAATCTCTGGCTCGGGACACTAAAGCAATCGGGGTTGCTCGGTCGCTTTGACCAGTCCCAGGTGATCGTAGGCGAGCTTGGTAGCTACCCGCCCGCGCGGCGTCCGCGAGAGGAAGCCGAGCTGCATCAGGAAGGGTTCGTAGACATCCTCGATCGTCTCCGGATCCTCCGAGACGGACACGGCCACCGTCTCCACGCCGACCGGCCCGCCGTCGTACTTTTCAACAATCGTTCGCAGGATTCGGCGGTCGACCGAGTCCAGCCCCAGGTCATCCACCTCCAGCATGGACATGGCCGCCAGGGCGACCCCTTCGTCGATGTAGCCGGACGCCCGGACCTGGGCATAGTCACGCACCCGGCGCAGCAGGCGGTTGGCGATCCGGGGGGTGCCCCGGGCACGGCGAGCGATGGCGCTGGTGCCGGCCTCGTCGATCGCCACATTTAACAGCCGCGCCGACCGGGTGACGATCTGGAAGAGGTCCTCGGTTTCGTAGAAATAGAGCGCATAGACCGCCCCGAACCGGTCCCGCAGGGGGGCCGACAGCATCCCCTGTCGGGTGGTAGCGCCGATGACCGTGAATCGCGGGAGCTGCAGGCGCAGTGGGGTGGCGCCCGCGCCTTTGCCGCTGACCCAGTCGAACTTGAAATCCTCCATGGCCGGGTACAGGCTCTCCTCCACCGGGCGGGCCAGGCGATGGATCTCGTCGATGAAGAACACGTCCCGGTCCTCCAGGTTCATCAGGATGGAGGCCAGCGCGCCCTGGTGCTCGATCGCCGGGCCGGAGGTGGTCCGGATGTTGACCTCCATCTCGTTGGCCAGGATGTTGGCCAGGGTCGTCTTCCCCAGACCCGGCGGGCCGGCGATCAGGATGTGCTCCACGGGTTCTCGGCGCTGGCGGGCCGCCGAGATCAGGACTTCGAGATTGGCCTTGACGCCGGTCTGCCCGATGAACTCGTCCAGCCGGCGCGGCCGCAGGGTGGTCTCGAACTCGCGTTCTTCGACCTGCTCCTTGCCGGCGACCAGGCGGTCAGTCACGCCGGTCCAGCCCCCGAAGGGCCACGGTGACCAGCTCCTCCACGGATCGGCCTCCCCCGTTGCCCGCCGCCGCGTGGCGCACCGCATCGCGGGCCTCGCCCGGCGTGTAGCCGAGTCCGGTCAAGACGGCCAGCGCCTGGCTGACCGCGTCGCCGGCCGTGCCCGGCAGCGGCTCGGCCGCGAACATCTCCTCCTTGAGCTTGCCCTTGAGCTCGAGCACGACCCGGGCCGCGGTTTTTGGTCCGATCCCCGGGATGGTGCTCAGCAGGGCGGCGTCCTCGTTCAGGACGGCCCGGCTGATCACCTTGAGCTCGGCCCGGCTCAGGATGGCCAGGGCCGCCTTGGGCCCGATCCCTTTGACCGATAGGAGGAGCTTGAAGAAGGCGAGCTCCTCGGGACTGCTGAACCCGTAGAGGGCCAGGATGTCCTCGCGCACGTGGGTGTAGGTATAGAGGCGCACCGGTTCCCCGGTCTTCCCCAGCTGGGTGAAGGTACGCGCGCCGACCGTCACCAGGTAGCCCACCCCGTTCACATCCACAATCAGGGCGTCGGCTCCCCGGTGCAGCAGCGTGCCGGACAGGCTGGCGATCACGCCCGGACGCCTACCGGGGCCCGGCTCAGCACCGTCCGGAGCCGACCGGCATGGTGATGGCAGATGGCGACCGCCAGGGCGTCAATGGCATCGTCCGACTGGGGCAGCGCCCGGGTGCGCAAGACCGCCTGCACCATCTTCAGCATCTGCGACTTGGTGGCCCCCCCGAACCCGGTGACCGAGAGCTTGACCTGCGGCGGCGTGTACTCGTGGATGCGGGCGCCGCCCTCGATGGCCATCAGGATCGCCACCCCGCGGGCCTGGCCCACCGCCATGGCCGTGCGCACGTTCTTGGAGAAGAACAGTTCCTCCACCGCCACCACCTCGGGCTGCAGCTGGGCCATCAACCCGCGCAACTCCTGAGCCAGGACGCGCAGCCGGTCCGGGTCGGGCAGGCTGGCGGGGGTCTTGATGGTGCCGCTGCGGACCATCAGCAGCCGGTCCCCCTCTCGGCGCACCGCCCCATAGCCGGTATCCGCTAGGCCCGGATCGATTCCCAGCACGAGCACGCCTTTTCCTCCTCCCCGCGAACTCCGTCGGCAGCCCTCAGGCGCTTTCGCTGATCCGTTCCAGCACGTCCGCCGGCACGTCGATATTCGAGTAGACCGCCTGGACATCGTCGAGCTCCTCGAGGGCGTCGAGCAGCTTGAGCACCGACGCCGCCCGGGTTTCATCCAGGCGCACCGTCTGCGATGCATTCATGGTGACCTCGGCGGACTCGATCGCGTAGCCCTTCTTCTTGAGCGCGTCCCGGACCGCCTGCAGCTGGTGGGGGTCCGTCACCACGTCGACCGACGTGCCGTCGACCCGGGCGTCGGCGGCGCCCAGCTCGATGGCCTCGAGTCCGACCTCATCGGGGTCCTTCTTCTTGGCATCGACGGTGATCTGCCCCTGGCGGTGGAACATCCAGGCCACGCTGCCCGTGGCGCCCAGGCTGCCACCGGCCCTGGTGAAGAGGTTCCGGATCTCGCCCGCGGTGCGGTTTCGATTGTCGGTGACCGTCTCCACGATGATGGCCACCCCGCTCGGGCCGTAGCCCTCGAAGCGGAGCTCCTCCATCTGGGCGCCCCCCAGCTCGCCGGTCCCCCGCTGGATGGCGCGCTTGACGTTGTCGTGGGGCATGTTGACATCGCGCGCCTTCTCGACCGCCAGCCGCAGGCGATAGTTGCCGTCCGGGTTGCCGCCCCCTTCCCTGGCGGCGATAGTGAGCTCACGCGCCACCTTGGTGAACTGCTCGCCTTTGCGCGCGTCCGTGGCCGCCTTCTTGTGCTTGATCGTCGACCACTTGGAATGTCCGGACATGGCTATCGCGGAGAGAAGTTTAGCGCACCTTCAATTCGAAGACACGGTGCAGACCACGCTGTAGACGCATGCCCGTGTGGGGGGTCACTCGCTCGTCAGGAGAGGTCACGTCTCGGCCGTCCACCTTCACTCCCCGCTGCTCGATCAGACGCCGAGCCTCGCTCTTGCTACTGGCCAGTCCAACCTCTACGAGAAGATCGACCAGGCGGCGTTCGCCCTCGGTGACAGTCACTGCCGGGATGTCCGCAGGAAGGCCCCTGTCCTGGATTACCCGCTTGAACTCGGAAGCGGCGCTGGCAGCGTGTGATGTGCCATGAAACTGCCCCACAATTGCCTGAGCAAGGCGGTTCTTTACGTCTCGCGGATTCTCCCCACGCGCCAAGTTGTCACGTTCCTTTTGCAACACCTGCGGTGACGCGGCGGTAGCCAGTTCCCAGTACTTCAGGATCAGGTCGTCAGGGATACTCATCACCTTCCGGAACATCACTGCCGGCGGCTCGTCAATTCCGATGTAGTTGTCGAGGCTCTTACTCATCTTCTGCTTGCCGTCCAGCCCCTCCAGTAGCGGCGCGGTCATGATGTCCTGGGGCGGCTGGCCGAAGGCCTCCTGCATGTCCCGGCCGACGAGCAGGTTGAACGTTTGATCCGTCCCACCCAACTCCAGGTCGGCTCGGACGGCCACCGAGTCGTACGCTTGCAGGAGCGGGTACAGCAGTTCGTGCAGCGCGACCGGCCGGTTCTCGGCCAAACGGCGGGCAAAGTCCTCGCGGGCCAGCATGCGGGCCACCGTGTATTTGCTCATCAGCCCGACCAGGTCGGCCAGACCCATCGTCCCGAACCATTCGGACTGTCTCCGCACCTCGGTCGCCTCGCGGTCCAGCAGCTTCCACATCTGATCGAGATAGGTCGCCGCGGCGCGGTCGACCTCCTCCCTGGTCAGCTGAGGCCGGGTGGCATTCTGGCCCGAGGGATCACCAATCTGAGCGGTGGTATCGCCGATGATCAGGACGGCCTGGTGCCCTTGCTCCTGAAAGCGCTGAAGCTTCCTGAGTACCACGGTGTGGCCCAGATGGATGTCCGGTTTTGTCGGATCAAGTCCCAACTTGACGCGGAGCCGATCTCCTCGAGATATTCGGGTTTTGAGATGCTCGAGGTCGATGATCTCGACCGCTCCGGAAGCCAGGAGTTCCCAATTTGTGAAACTGGCGGCCCGCCCGCTGCCCAACTTTGCCGTTTCGTCACCAACTCGTGTCGTCACGTGGAGGCGAGTATATACGCCATCCGAGTTGGGCTTGAGTCTGCGCACGGTCACCTTTTTTGGACCCAAAGCGTTATAGTCGGCGGGTTTACATGCTGAGTAGACACGCCCTGGCTCGCCGGGCCGCCCTGCGAGTCCTCACCGTTACCCGCATCCGGCGCCGGCGCAATGGGCACGGCATGCTGGCCAAGTTCGCGGTCATCACCCTGACCCTGCTGTTCACCATGAGCCTGGGCGGGGGTGCCGAGGCCTTTGATAAGTACCAGACCTACACCCGCGATCTCCCGGACACCAACTCGCTGCGCGTGCGCGAGCTGGCCCAGTCGACCAAGATCTACGACCGCAATGGTGTGCTGCTCTACGTCAAGCACACCTCGGAGGGGATCCGGACGGTGGTCCCCCTGAGCGCAATCTCACCCCACCTGGTGCAGGCGACGGTGTCGCTGGAAGACCGCACCTTCTACAGCCATCACGGCATCGACTTCCGCCGGGTCATTGGGGCGGCGCTGGCCGACATCACCCACGTGCGGGCCGCCCAGGGTGGCAGCACCATCACCCAGCAGCTGGTCAAAGCGACCCTGCTGACCAATGAGCGCAGCGTCGAGCGGAAGATCAAGGAGGCGGTGCTGGCCCTTGACATCGAGCGCCGCTACACCAAGACCGAGATCCTGACCCTCTACCTGAACGAGATCTACTACGGCCATGAGGCGTACGGTGCCGAGGCCGCCGCCCAGACCTACTTCGCCAAGTCCGCCAAAGACCTGGACATCGCCGAGGCCGCCCTGCTGGCGGGCATCCCGAACGCCCCCTCGGACTTCGACCCCTTCGACCCACAGACCGGCGACGCCGCCCGCAACCGCCAGCTCATCGTGCTGCGGGCCCTGCTGCGCGATCACCACATCACGGCCCAGGAATACGACGCGGCCGTGAGCGAGAAGCTGGTCTACAAGAACGGCACGCTGCAGCAGAACGTGACGGCCCCCTGGTTCGTGGATTACATCCTGCAGACGCTCGACCGCCAGTACGGACCGGAGGTGGTGCGGGCCGGCGGCCTGCAGGTGACCACCACCCTGGATTCCGGGCTGCAGAAAATCGCCGAGGCGGCGGTGGCCAGCAACGTCAACCGGCCGGACCTGCGCGCGAAGAATGTCAACAACGGCGCGGCCGAGGTGATCGACCCGGCCACCGGTCAGGTGCTGGCCATGGTCGGCAGCGCCAACTACTATGACCGGGGCATTGGCGGGGAATTCAACGTCATCACCAGCCGGCCGGGGCGCCAGCCCGGCTCGTCCTTCAAGATCTACGTCTACTCCACGGCCTTTTCCAATGGGTTGGGGCCGGCCAACGTCTCCAATGACGAGGAGGGCAAGATCAACGGCCAGCCCTTCGTAGACTGGGACCACAAGAGCGAAGGCATCATCACCCTCCGCCAGGCGCTGTCCGAATCCCGCAACATCCCGGCCATCCTGCTGCTGAAGCAGCTCGGGTACGCCCGGGTGTTCCAGACCGCGCGCATGATGGGCCTTACCTCCTCGAACCTGACGCCGGAGCGCGGCCTGGGCCAGGCCATCGGCGCCAGCGAGGTCATCCCCCTGGAACACTTCAACGCGTTCGCCGTGCTGGCTAACGGCGGGGTGCGTCACGATCCCACGGTGATCCTGAAGGTCACGGACAGCAACGGCAACACCCTGACCGAATGGAAACCAACCCCCGGGGTGCGCGTCCTCAGTCCGCAGGTGGCGTGGCTGGTGAACGACGTGCTGAAGCCGGTGGGCGCGCCGCTCCACATCACCCGCCCCTTTTCCTCCAAGACCGGCACCACCGAGAACTGGCACGACTCCTGGTTCATTGGCTACAACCCGGACATTGTCATCGGAACCTGGATGGGCCACACGTGCGCCGGAGTCTGCCCGCCCGGCGAGAACTCCGACCTCTCCACGCCGGCCGGGGTGGTGTGGGGCGCGTTCGGTCCGGGCCTGATCTTCCGCGACATCTTCAATGCTTACGAGGCCAGCAAGCCGGTGCGGGATTGGACTCGACCCGACGGCCTCAAGCAGATGACGGTGTGCAAGGCGAGCGGTCTGCACGCCACGGCCGCCTGCACGTCGGCCGGGCAGACCGTGACCGACTGGTTCGTCGCCGGCCTGACCCCCAACCGGGACGATGACTGGTACAAGGTGGTCCGGGTCTGCACCACCGACGGACTACTGGCCGCCCCGGACACACCGACCCAGCTGATCGCCACCAAGACCTTCGTGGTCTATCCGCCGGGGTACCCGGACGAGCTCAAGGCCAAGGACAATCCGACCATGCCAACCCAGACCTGCAGCGTGATGACGGAAACCATCCCGCCCAGCCTGCAGCCGCTGATGCTGACCCAGCTCCCGGATGGGGGCATCACCATCACAGCTGTCCCGCAAGACGACCAGGCGATCAAGGAGGTCGATTTCTTCCTCGACGGCGGCAGTACGCCGATCGCCATCATCACGCAGGGGCCCTATCAGGTGACGATCCACATCCCCGGGCCTCACACCCTCATCGTCCAGGCGTACGACTACAACCCGAGAAATGCGCCGGCCGTCGGCCAGACCACCTTCACGGTCATGGCGCCCTTCCAGCCCCAGCCATCGCCGTAGCCCGGATTCGGGCTGAGGTCAGCCGGCTCTCCCCGTCTTCTCGGGTGCTGGCATCGGAGCGGCCTCGTCGTCGGGTGGGGAAGCGCTGGCCCCCGGAAGCTGAAGGTGGTCACGGAAGGTTATCGGGACCGCGGCTTCGCGTCGCACCTCGAGCCTGAAGACGTCTGGCCGGGAATAGTGACCGGCCACGTCCAGGGTGCGATGGGCACTGGCCGCTTGCCCCGGATCGCACTCGGCGTAGAGGATGCCGTGCTTCTTGTTGAGGGGTCCGGCGACGATGGAGCCGTTGGGCGCCACGATCACCGAGTCGCCCTCGTTGATCCACTCGTCCGGATCGGGAAAGAGGACCGCTCGATGGGGGAAGCCCTGCGGGATATCCCGCCCCTGCAGGGAGGTGCCGTTGCTCAGGACCCAGCAGCGTCCCTCGCGGGCGATGTGGACCATCGACGAGACCCAGGCCGGCCCCATGTCCCAGGTGGGAGCGACATAAATTTCCACGCCTTCGGCGTAGAGGGTGTAGCGGGCCAGCGGCATGTAGTTTTCCCAGCAGATAAGCACACCCAACCGGCCGGCTGGGGTGTCCAGCACCTTCAGCCCAGCGGCATCGCCGACGCCCCACACCATCCGTTCGGGGTTGGTGGGCATCAACTTGCGATGGCGATTCATGATCTCCCCCCCGGCGCTGACCACTACCACCGTGTTGTACAGCGTGCCACGGCTGAACGAGGCATCCCGCTCCTGCAGGCCGACCACCACGGTGGCGCCGTGCCGTCGCGCCGCGTCCAGGATCGGGTCCAGCTGGTCCGTGCTCAGGTCGACCGCCTGGCGGACCAGCTCGGCGTAGATCTCGGCGGTGAGCTGGTAGTCCGGGCCCGGCCGGAGCCGCCAGATCCACTCGGGATAGCCGGGGATATAGGTTTCGGGAAAGGTGATCAGCCGCGCCCCGTGCGACGCCGCTTCGTCGATGCTCTCCACGGCTCGCGCGATGGTCGCGCTGCGATCGAGTAGTGCAGAGGGTCGCTGCACGAGCGCCACCTGTGAGTTCACCGTGGGCGCTGGCATCTCGGGTTAGTATGGCATCGGCCCTGCCCGGCCAAAAAAGCATCCCGCCGGATCACGCAGGGCGCGCGCGCAGCGAGACGCTCCGGCTCCCGGCAATCGTGAACCGGTATGGGAAGTCAGCCGCTCGGCGAATCCCGATGCGCGTTCCGACCTGCACCAGCCGGTCGTCGACTGGTTGGCCGGCCGCAATCCCCAACCGCCCGCGGGTCAGGTCCAGCCCGTTGTGCGCCAAGGTGAGGCCGAAGGCCTTGCAGATCTTGCCCGGCCCGCTGCAGAGGCGCTCGTCCCCGCCGCGCCCCCCGAGGTCGCGCATGACGGCCAGCCCGCCGAGCGGCTCGAGCGAGCGCAGCAGGACCGCGCCGGCCGTGCCCTCCCGCTCGGCCACCACGTTCAGGCAGTGGTGCATGCCGTACGTGAAATAGACGTACGCATACCCGGCGGGACCGAACATGACGGTGTTGCGACGGGTGGCACCCCGGTAGGCGTGGGAGGCGGGATCGGCCGCGCCGCTGTAGGCCTCGGTCTCCACGATGCGGCCGCTCAGCAACCCCTTTGGCGATTCGAAGAAGAGGATCCGACCCAGCAGGTCGCGCGCGAGGGTGACAGGGTCTCGCGCGTAGAAGGCGCGATTCAGCCGCGGACGGGTCAGCGGATCCGGGCGCTCCATGACTTCGGCCTTGGATAGGACCGGGGCGCCTCTCCCGATCGGTGTCCGGCTCACGCCGGGGCGAGCTGCTTGCTCATCTCCCAGTCGTGGCCAAACGGGTCGGTGACCCGCCCGCTTCGCCACCCATATTCTTCGTGCATCGCCGCTTTGATGGCGGCCCCGGCTGCGATCGCCCGCTCGAACACCGAGTCTGGGTCGTCGACCAACAGGATCAGCCTGACCGACCCGGTCGCCCGGCCGTCAGGGCTGGCGTCGACGTCCCTCTGGACCCAGAACACGGCACCCCCAATCGACAGCTGCGCGACTTCGATGGTCCCATCGGCCCCGGCGAGTCGGTAGATCTCGACCGCGCCGAACGCCGCGCGGTAGTAATCGACCGCCCTCGTCGCATCGCCGACCGCCAGCCAGGGCGCGATGCTCGGAGTCGTGGTGGAGCTCATGGCTGGAGAACGCGGGTCGAGGGCCTCATCGCGTCATTATGAGTGAGCCCCTGCGGTGGACAGCGGTGCCCTGCTCGCGCTGAGCGCGGCTAGTTGGTTTGCAGTAACTGGGTGAAGTAGTTCCCGATGCTGCTGGGCAGCACGGCCGCGAAGATCACCTTGGTCAGCGGGAACAGCCCATAAAAGTGGGGAGCAAAGAACGACCCCAGGATCAACTCCTGCGCATGCACAAACGACGGTGGGTACGCGTAGCCCGCCGGGAGGGTCGTGTTGATCAAGCCGATACCCACATAGAGGCCGAGCGCCACCTCGACGACCCCCAGCACCGCGCCCAGCACGCCGCCGGAAGCGGCGTCGAACATGGCGGCGACCAGGCTCTCCAGGAAGCGGGAGTACACCATGCCCAGGATCTCAAAGAGGAGTACGGAACCCACCACGATCCCGATGTAGGTCACCACGTGCGTCCACAAGGCGGATGTCAGGCCAAAGGTGGATGCCACGTGGATGGACGTGTTGGCGCTCACGAGGGTGGCCGCCCCCACACCCAGGAACAGTCCGATAGCCGCCACGACTCGCCTCATGACGCCAAAGCGCACTCCAAGCGTGATGTTGACCACCACCGTGGCCACGATCATCAGGTCCAGGAAATCCATCAGGCCCTCACCTCCGCGCCGAAGCGCTGCCGAAGGGCCGTAATGATCGCCTCATGGCGCTCCGAGACCTCGGCCGCCGTCAGGGTGCGATCGGCAGCCTGATAGCCCAGGCGGAACGAGATGCTGCGGGTCCCCCACGGGAGCTGTGGCCCCTCGTATTCGCTGAGCATGGCAATCTCCCTTAGCGTAGAACCGCCGTTCTCGTGCATAACTTGCACCAGCGCGTTGCTGGCAGTCTGGCGCGGAACGATCAGGGTCAGATCGCGGCGAATGCCCGGAAAGCGCGCCAGCGGCGATGCCTGGGGGACCGCCAGGCCGTACTCGACGAAGGGGTCAAAGAGGACCTCCGCGACCACAGCCCGGCCGGGTAGCTCCAGCGTGCGCAGGACGCCCGGATGGACCTCGCCGACCGCGCCGATGACCGCCCCCTCGCGCCTGACCTCCCCCGAGCGCCCCTGGTGGAAGCCTGGCAGCGCGGCCTGCCGGACGGCCAGGGGCTGGTGCCCGATCCGCTCCCGGAGCAGTCGTAATCCGGCTTCCAGCCTGCGTAGCGCCTGGGCCGCCGCCTCCGGGTGACCACTGCTCACGTGAGCGGCAACGGCCAGCAGCCGCGGTTCCTCCGGCCAGGCCTCGCCCGCTCGGCCCCAGAATGCGGCCGCCAGCTCGAAGAGCCGCGTATCGGGTTGATCCTGGCGGGCGTTGAGGGCGAGATTCGCCAGCAGGCCGGGAAGCAGGCTAACCCGCAGGGTGTCGCGGCGTTCCAGGATCGGATTCCTGACGGTCAGCGCATCGGCGGGTGCCGACGGGAGACGGATGATGGTCGCGGTGTGGGCATCCGCGAAGCTGTAGGTGACGGTCTCGTTGAAGCCAAGGCCGGCCAGGAGTTCCCTGGCGCGGTCGTCGGCGTCGCTGGATTGGTAGACGTCGGTCACCGGCCTTCGCTCGCCGGGCAGCGTGCTCGGCACCCGATCGTAGCCGTAGATGCGGCCGACCTCTTCGGCCACGTCTTCGGGGATCGAGCAGTCCAGGCGAAAGCCCGGCGGCGTGGCCAGCAGGCCGTCGGCGGTCGGTTTCGCGGAGAACTCCAGCCGCTCCAGGATGGAGGTGGCCTGCGGCTTGGGGACGCTGACGCCCAGGATCCGATCCAGCTCGGCGGTCCGTACCGCGATCGGCGGCTGGACGAGTGGCACCGGGTAGACATCGACCGCCTGGACGTCGGTGCCCGAGGCGATCTCGGCCAGCAGGGCGGCGGCGCGATCCACCGCCGGTTTGCTCAGCGCCGGGCTCAGGCCCCGTTCGAACCGAGCCGAGGCCTCGGAGCGCACGCCGAGCGCTCGGGACGTGGCGCGGATCCGCCGCGGTTCCCAGGTCGCCGCTTCCAGGAGGACGGCCGTCGTGCCGGGCTGGACGGCGCTCTCCGCGCCGCCAATGATGCCGGCCAGGGCCTGGGCCCGCTCGGCGTCGGCCACCACCAGGTAGTCGGGCGTGAGCTCGCGGGTCTTCCCATCGAGGCAGGCGAGCATCTCCCCAGCCCTGGCTCGACGCACGACCAGACGGCCGCCCGCCAGGCGATCGTCGTCGAAGGCGTGCATCGGCTGGCCGCTCTCCAGCATCACGTAGTTGGTGATGTCCACCACGTTGCTGATGGGTCGCACGCCGGCTGCTCGGAGCCGAGCCTGCATCCAGCTGGGCGACGGGCCGACCTTGATTCCGCGCATCAGCCGGCCGACGAAGCGCCGGCAGCCGTCCGGGTCCTCAATGGTGATCGACACCGGTCCGGCGGAGGGAGCCCTGGTCGGCCGCAAGGCGGGCGGTCGCAGCGCCGTGCCGTAGAGGGCGGCGATTTCGCGCGCAATGCCCAGATGGGCGAGGAGGTCCGGACGGTTGGACTTGATCTCCATGTCCAGCACCGGACCGATCGGGAACAGGGTGCGTAGGTCCGCGCCCAGCGGGGCCTTCCGGTCCAGGACCATGATGCCGTCCGCATCCTCGCCCAGACCCAGCTCGATGGCCGAGCAGAGCATGCCCTCCGAGCGGACGCCGCGAAAGACCTCCGCGCCGATGGTCCGGTTGCCGAGGCGAGCACCCGCTCGAGCCAGCGGAACCCGGTCCCCCAGCGACAGGTTGCTTGCGCCGGTGACCACCTCGACGCTGGCGTCCCCCGTGGTCATCCGCGCCAGCTGCAGCTTGGTGGCGTTCGGATGTGGCCGCAGGCCCACCACCTCCGCCACCACCACGTTCACAAACGGCTCCTGGATGCGCTCCACTTCCATCCCGGCCAGGGTGAGGCGCTCGGCCAGGGCGGCCACATCGGCCGGCACGTCCACGTACTCGCGCAACCAGCCAACCGAGATCAGCACTAGAACTGCCTCAAGAAGCGGACGTCGGGCTCCACGATGCTCCGGATGTCGGGCAGGTTGTACTTCAGCATGGCGATCCGGTCGGGGCCCATCCCGAAGGCGAAACCCGAGTACCGAGTGGGATCGATGCCGCCATTGCGCAACACTTGCGGATGGACCATCCCCGCCCCCAGGATTTCCAGCCAGCCCCGCTTGCAGCTGGAGCAACCGGCGCCGCCGCAGATCCCGCAGGAGACCGCCACGCCGACGCTCGGCTCGGTGAAGGGGAAGTGGTCGCCGGTCAGCCGGATCCGCCGCTCGGCACCAAAGATCGAGCGCGCGAAATACTCCAGCGTGCCCTTGAGGTCCGACAGCCGGATGTCGCGATCCACGCAGAGCCCCTCCACCTGGTGGAACTGCGGCAGGTGCGTCGCGTCGTAATCTCGCCGATACACGCGCCCCGGTGCGATGATGCGGATGGGCGGCTGGTGCTGCTCCATGTAGCGGATCTGGACTGGAGAGGTATGGGTCCGCAGCAGCAGCTCGCCCGATCCCACGTAGAAGCTATCCATGTCGTCCCGCGCGGGGTGGCCGGCCGGGATATTGAGGGCCTCGAAGTTGTGCCACTCGTCCTCCACCTCGGGGCCGACGGCGACCGTGTAGCCGATGTGGGAGAACACCGCCCGGATCTCGCGCATGATGAGGGTGATCGGGTGCAGGTGCCCATACCCCTCGTCCTGGGGAATGAACGTGATGTCGAGCCACTCCTGCTCGGCCAGCCCGGCCCGGCGGGCTTCCTCCAGGGCGGCGGCCCGGGCCGCGATCGCCTCCTCCACCTCTTTCTTGACCGCGTTGGCCCGCTCACCGGCCTGGGCCCGTTCGGCAGCCGGGAGACTCCCCAGGCCGCGCAGGGTGGCCGTCAGCGTCCCCTTCTTCCCCAGCATGGCGACCCGCACCTGTTCCAGGGCCGCCGCGTCCTGGGCCGCGGCGATCTGGGCGTGGGCGGCCAGCCGGACGCGTTCGAGATCCTGTGGCAGGTTAGCCATTCGAGGCCCCTCCGCGGACGCGCGCCAAGCGACTGCTGGGCGCTACGCAGGCGGCCGGCCGCAAGCCGGCCCGAGAAAGAAAGAACGCGGATCCATGCCGCTCATGGTGCAGGCATGGTAGCACGGCTCAGGCTTTGGCCGGGGAACCTTTGGCCAGGTCGACCAACTGGGTGAAGGACTGGTCGTCCCGCACCGCCAGGTCGGCCAGCATCTTGCGGTTGATTGTGACGCCCGCCACCTTCAGGCCGTGCATGAACTGGTTGTAGGGCAGCCCATGGCTCCGGCTGGCGGCGTTGATGCGGGTAATCCAGAGCTTGCGCATGTCGCGCTTGCGCGTGCGGCGATCACGGAAGGCGTACTGGAGCGAATGGAGGACGGCTTCGTTGGCCGGCCGGAACAAGGTCCGGTGCGTGAGCCGGAAGCCCTTGGCCAGTTTGAGGATCTTCTTGTGGCGCCGCCGCGCTGGGACGCCGCGCTTGACACGAGGCATGGTCGATCACCTTCCTTCGACTTATCGGTACGGGAGCGCTCGGCGCACGATGGCCGCGTCGCCGCCCTGCAGGATGACGAGCTTGCTGTACTGCCGTTTGCGGCGCGCGCTCTTGTGCACGAGCAGATGGCTCTTCTGCCCGTGCGGCCGCACGATCTTGCCGGTCTTGGTGAAGCGGAAGCGCTTCTGAGACGCCTTATGGGTGCGCAGTTTGGGCATAGGGTCCCTCCGAGGCTGGCTTGGCGGCGGTCGGCGCCGACACCGGGGCCAGGATCATGATCATGTTCTTCCCCTCCAGCAAGGGGGTGCGCTCGACGGTGCTGATCGTCTTGAGCTCGCGGGCCATCCGGTCCAGCAGGTTCTTGCCGATGTCCTGGTGGACCATCTCGCGCCCGCGGAACATGATGGTCAGCTTGACTTTGTCCCCCTGCTCCAGGAAGGACTTGACGTTGTGGAATTTAGTCTGGAAGTCGTGCTCACCGATCTTGGGGCGGAGCTTCATTTCTTTGACCTTGATGTTCTGGTGCTTCTTGCGTGCATCTTTGTCTTTCTTTAAGCTTTCGAACTTGAACTTGCCGTAGTCCATGATCCGGCACACTGGAGGCTGGGCCTGCGGCGCCACCTCGACCAGGTCCATCTCTCGCTCGATCGCCAGTTGCTTCGCCCGCTCGAGGGACACCACCCCGAGTTGCTGATTCTCGTCATCGATGAGTCGAACTTCTTGCACACGAATCTGGTCGTTAATTCGCAGTTCCCGAAAGGCCGTGGATCAACCTCCTTACAACAAAAAAAGATAGCCGGAGGCTATCTTTACGTCCCCACAACCTCTCTGGCACGCCTCAAGGTGAGAGTTTGGACAGCCTCTGCTTAGGCCCTGCATTATACATGGCGGGCTGCCCGCCAGAGGCTATTCTGAAATGCGTGCCCGGTCAGATTGTTGCCCTGGGCGGCGGCGGCTTCTCCGCGACCGGGGCGCCGACCCCCATCGACGAGTTCATCGTGAGCCTGGCCGGACGGCCCCGGCCGCGCGTCTGTTTCCTGGGAACGGCCAGCGGCGATGCGGAGAGCTATCTCGCCCGCTTTTATCGAGCCTACGCCCAGCTGGACTGCCGCCCGTGTGACCTCCCGCTGTTTCAGACGCCGATCACCCACGATCTGCCCCGGTTCGTCATGGAGCAGCAGGCCTTCTACGTGGGCGGGGGCAGCACCGTGAATCTGCTCGCGGTCTGGCGGCTGCACGGCCTCGACCGCCTCTTGCGGGAGGCATGGGAGGCGGGCGCGGTCCTCGCCGGGATGAGCGCGGGAGCCATCTGCTGGTTCGAGGCCTACCTGACTGATTCCATGGGACCGGACCTGGCGCCCCGCGAGGACGGCCTCGGCTTTCTCACTGGGAGTGCCTGCCCCCATTTCAGCGACGACCCCCAGCGGCGGCCCAGCTACCAGCGGTTGATCGCCGAGGGATTTCCTGCGGGATTCGCCCTCGACGACGGGGCCGCCGTGCATTTCCGCGGCCGGGAGCTGGTGGACGTCGTCTCAGAGCGCTCGGGGGCCCAGGCCTATCGGATCTCTTTGGACGACGGCCGACTGGTCGAGGAGCCGCTGCAGGCCAGGCTCTTAGACTGACCTGGCGCCGGCCCGGATGGCCGTCAGCGTCCGCTCCATCTGGGCCAGGTGGAACCGGTCGTGACCGGCGATCATCCGGAACATCAGGTCGAGGCTCTCACGCCCGCGCTCGGAATGGATCCCCACCCGCTGGCGCGCAGCCGCCGGGGCGTCCCGCCAGAGTGCCAGGTTGGCCCGCCGCAGCGCCTCGAAGAGGGCCAGCGGCTCGCGCGGATCGTCCTCGTTGTGCCGGAGCCGGTTCACCCAGCGGTCCTGGTCGTAGGCAGCGATCGGCGGCTCCTCGTGGGCCAGGACCCACCGATACCGGGCGGCCATCACCAGCTCGGCGTCGGCGAGGTGACCGACCAGTTCGAGCACCGACCACTCGCCCTCGGCCGGTCGGCGGCGGATGTCGGCGGCCGCGGTGGCGATCATCGCCCTTACCGCGTCGGGCGTCTCCTCCTGGACCGACGCCGGATCGTCCTCCCCCACCAGCGAGAGCATGAGCCGCTGGTATTCGAACGGCGCTGCCACCGGGTCCGGAGATGCCATGGTCATATGCGAGGCGCCGTGCTCTCCTTGCGCAGCCGGTCAAGGAACGCCTCGACCGCCAGCGCCTCCTGGCCGCCGTCTCGGGTCCGGACGTTGACCTGGCCGCTTTCCAGTTCCCGGTCTCCCACCACCGCCATATAGGGTACTTTCTGCAGTTGGGCGTCCCGGATCTTGGCCTGCATCCGCTCGCCGCGGCCGTCCACCTCCACCCGCAGGTCCTGGTCACGAAAGCGCGCTGCGAGATCCTCCACCCCGGGGAGGTGGCGGTCCGCGATGGGGATGAAGACCACCTGTACCGGCGCCAGCCAGAGGGGAAACGCCCCCGCGTACAGCTCGATCATATAGGCCATGAACCGTTCGAACGAGCCGATGGGGGCGCGGTGGATCATCACCGGCCGCTTTTGCGTCTGGTCGGCATCCGTGTACTCCAGCCCGAAGGCCTCCGGCATCAGGAAGTCGATCTGGTTGGTGGACAGGCTGAACTCGCGGCCGATGGCGTCCTTGATCTGGACGTCGAGCTTCGGTCCGTAGAAGGCGGCCTCCCCGGGGGCCTCCACGAACTTGTGCCCGCCCGCCCGGAGAGCCGCGCGGGCCGCGTCCTGGGCCATCTCCCAGACTGCCGGGTCTCCCATCCACTTGTCGCTGCTCTGGTCACGCAAAGACAGACGGAAATAGAAGTCGGTGACGCCCAACGCCTCGTAGACCTCCAGGATCAGCCGGACCACGGCGTCGAACTCCTGGGTCACCTGGTCGGGCCGGCAGAAGATGTGGGCGTCGTTGATGGTGAAGGCTCGCACCCGGATCAGCCCCGACACCTCGCCCGACTTCTCGTACCGGTAGACGGTGCCGAGCTCTGCCAGCCGCACCGGCAGGTCGCGATAGCTGTAGGCGCGGCGCTGAAAGATCCGAATGTGGTGGGGGCAGTTCATGGGGCGAAGCTGCCACTCCTCATCCTCGATCTTGGAGGGTGGGTACATCGCCTCCCGGTAGCGAGCCCAGTGCCCGCTTTGCTTGTAAAGATCGAGGCGGGCGATGTCGGGGGTGCGCACGTGCTGGTAGCCGGCCCGCAATTCCTTCCGGACGATGTACTCCTCGAGCAGGCGGCGCACCGTCGCCCCCTTGGGTAGCCAGAGCGGCAGGCCCCGGCCGGCCATGTCGTCGATCATGAACAGGTCGAGCTCCTTGCCGATCTTCCGGTGGTCCCGCTGGGCTGCCTCCTCCAGGCGCCGGAGGTGAGCCACCAGCTCGGCCTCGGTGGGAAAGGCCGTCCCGTAGATCCGGGTCAGCATCGGGTTCTTCTCGCTGCCCTTCCAGTAGGCACCGGCCAGCGAGAGTAACCGGAAGGCCCCCAGCTGACCGGCGTCGTGGAGGTGGGGGCCGAGGCAGAGGTCCACGAAGTCGCCGGTCCGGTAGAGGCGAGCGGTCGGCTCCGTCACCTTTTCCTCGACCAGCTGGACCTTGTACGGCTGGTCCAGCTTGCGGAAGAGCTCCACCGCGGTCGCCTTTGGCACTTCTTCCTTGACAAAGGCCGGTGCCGCCCGAACAATCTCGCGCATGCGCGCTTCGATCCGGCGCAGATCGGCCTCCACCGGGCGGGTGCCGTTGCGGAAATCGAAGTCGTAATAGAACCCCTCGTCGGTCGCGGGCCCGATCCCGATGGCCGTGCCCGGGAACAGGTCGAGCACGGCGGCCGCCATCACGTGGGCGGTGGAATGGCGAAGGGTCTCGAGATCCTGGCCGATCGGGCATCACCTCCGGAGGTGACGCCGATTATAGATAAGCCCGGGTCCATCGATCGGACGACGCAGATGCGAGTTTGTTCCGGCGGCCTCGGGCTCAGGCCGCAACCGCCCTCAAGATGCGAGTTGGACTCGATGGATTCGGGCTTAGGTACGCCTGTATCGAGAGGTCAGCCTGCCCGCAGGCGCTGCAGCCCGGCTGGGATCCCTTCCCCACTGGGCAGCCGCTCCATGAGCCAGGCCTCCAGGTCGGGGTTAGCCTTGAAGGTGAGCGAGAGCTGATGGGAGAGCGGCACGATGGGCGCCCGTCGCGCCTGACGGCGGAGCCGCTCCTTCCGAACCGGATCCTGCGCACAACACCCGATGCTGCAGTAGCGGGCCGTCGACTTCTTCACCAGGTTGGTGCAACCGGCGCGCGTGCAGGTCTTGATGGGTGGAATGGCTTTCAATCGGAGCGACCCTCCTCTTTCCTTGAGAGCTATGGTCCCTGCCGAGACCGTCTGCGCGAAACGCGTGTCTATGATACGACCGACGTGCGACGACATGTCAAGCCAATTCTTTTCCACACATTCTTGCTTCTCTCAGCGAGTGGGGAAAAGCGCTTGAAGCCTCAACTGCTTCGAATATTACCTAACGCGGTCTGCCTAGAGCGGGGTCTTCGGCTGCGGCACCTTGAGCGTGCCCGCTTGGCGCGCGGCCAGCAGCTGACCGGCGAGCCGGGGTAGCCCGACCGCGTCGTCAACGCCACGGATCCACACGGCATC
>DASQAY010000245.1:0-3514 GCA_035635515.1 Candidatus Eiseniibacteriota bacterium
CGGCCGCGCCCGCCGCGATGGCCCGCCAGCGCCTGTGGCAAGTCCGGGCCCAACGGGTCGTGCTGGCCACCGGCGCGCACGAGCGGCCCATGGTCTTCGCCGAAAACGACCGGCCCGGGATCATGCTGGCCGGCGCGGTGCGCACCTACGTCAATCGCTACGGCGTCGTGCCCGGCCACCGGGCCGTGATCTTTACCAACAATGACAGCGCGTATGCCTGCGCGCTCGACCTCGATGACGCGGGCCTCGACGTTCCGGCCCTGGTGGACGTTCGGCCCAACCCGGCCGGGGCCTGGCCCGACCGGGTTCGCGAGCGCGGCATCGAGGTGCTGGCGGGCCAGGCGGTGTCCGACACGGCCGGCGGCAATCGCGGGCTGGAGTCGGTCTGGGCCGGCCAGCGCATCGATTGCGATCTCCTGTGCGTTTCCGGCGGCTTCAATCCAGCCGTGCATCTGTTCACCCAGTCCCAGGGCCGGCTTCGCTACGACGAGTCGGTTGCCTGCTTCGTCCCCGGTGAGGCGACCCAGGCGGTTGCGGTGGCCGGGGCCGCCAACGGCACCTTCGGGCTGCGGGAGTGCATCCGGGAGGGGCTCGCCGCCGGGGCCGCTGCCGCGTCGGTCGTTGGGTTTGGGGACGGCCGCCCGCCAGGCGCACCGCAGGTTGAGACCGTCGCGGAGCAGCCGATCGTGCCCTTCTGGCTGGTCCCGGACGAATCGGGGTCGACCCAGTTCGTGGACCTCGAACGCGACGTGACCGTCGCCGACGTCCAGCGCGCAGTCGGGGCTGGGATGCAATCGGTGGAGCACGTCAAGCGCTACACGACCATCGGAACCGGCAGCGACCAGGGCAAGACAGCCGGCATCAACTCGGCAGCCATCGTCGGCGCCCTGCTCGGCCAGCCGGTCGCCGCTATCGGGACCACCACGTTTCGCCCTCCATATGTGCCGGTTTCCTTTGCGCTCTTCGCCGGGCGCACTCGCGGCCAGCTGTTCGACCCGGCCCGCGTTACGCCGATTCACCCCTGGCACGTCGCCCACGGCGCCGTCTTTGAGAATGTCGGCCAATGGAAGCGCCCCTGGTACTTCCCCCACGACGGCGAAACCATGGAGCAGGCCGTCCTTCGGGAATGCCGAGCGGTGCGCGAGGGCGTGGCGGCCATGGACGTGTCCACCCTGGGCAAGATCGACATCGAGGGCCCGGACGCACTCGCGTTCCTCAACCGCATCTACACCAACGCCTACGACACCCTGGCGGTGGGCAACTGCCGCTACGGCCTGATGTGCAAGGCGGACGGCATGGTCTTCGACGATGGGGTGGTCATGCACGTGGGCCCCGATCACTACGTGGCGACCACCACCTCGGGCGGTGCGGCGGCCGTGCTCGACTGGATGGAGGAGTGGCTGCAGACGGAATGGCCCGATTTCCGCGTCCGGCTTACGTCCGTCACCGATCACTGGGCCACCGTGGCGGTGGCCGGGCCGCGCTCTCGTGAGGTGGTGCGGGGTCTGGCCCCAGCCATCGCCGCCGATGCCGCCAGCTTTCCCTTTATGGCCATCCGCGAGGGCATGGTCGCCGGCATTCCGGCTCGGGTGTGCCGCATCAGCTTCTCGGGCGAACTGGCCTTCGAGATCAACGTGGCCAGCTGGTACGGCCTGCCGCTCTGGGAAGCGGTGATGGCAGCCGGAGAACCCTTCGGCATTACCCCCTACGGGACTGAGGCGATGCACGTGCTGCGGGCCGAAAAGGGCTACGCCATCGTGGGGCAGGACACAGACGGCACGGTCACACCCCAGGACCTGGGGATGAGCTGGATCGTCTCCAAGAAGAAAGACTTCATCGGCCGCCGTTCGCACCGGCGGGCGGACACGACGCGACCCGACCGCATGCATCTGGTGGGACTGCTTCCGGTCGAACCGGAGGACCTGCTGCCCGAGGGCGCGCAGCTCACCCACGAGCCGCGCCAGGAACCGCCGGTGGCGATCGTCGGCCACGTCACCTCGAGCTATCGCAGCGCGGCGCTGGGCCGGACCTTCGCCCTTGCCCTGGTGAAAGGCGGCCGCGACCGAATGGGCAGCCAGGTGTATGCCCCGCTCCCCGACCGCCTGATCCCGGCCACCGTCACCGAGCCAATCTTCTACGACAAGGAGGGCTTGGTCCGCGATGGCTGACAAGCGCGCCATCCTGGATGGCTTCGCCAGCCGGTTCTCGGAGGTTGCCGCCGCCAGCGGCGGGCGCCTCGCGGTGCGCGAGGTTCCCTTCACGGCCCAGCTGAATCTCCGCACCAATCCCAGCGACAGCCGGATCGGGGACGCCGTGCACAAAGCTCTCGGCTTCGTCCTGCCCAGAGACCCGAACACGGCCGCCTCGGCGGGTGGGCGCAGCGCGCTCTGGCTGGGGCCGGACGAATGGCTGATCGTTGGCGGAGAAGGCGAAGAGTCGTTGCTCACCCGCGTGCTTAATACGGCGCTGGGCGAAAGCTTCGGGTCGGTCGTCGATGTCTCCGCTAACCGCACCGTGATCGAGCTGTCGGGTCCCGCAGCCCGGGACGTCCTGGCCCATGGCTGCCTGGTGGACCTCCACCCCCGCGTGTTCGGGCCAGGACGGTGCGCCCAAACCCTGCTGGCCAAGGCGCAGGTGATCATCCATCAGGTCAACGACGCGCCCACCTTCCATCTCTACGTCCGCACCTCGTTTGCCTGGTACGTGGCGGAGTGGCTGCTCGACGCGATGACTGAATACTGCGCGGCGGCACCAACGGGCGCCTCCGTCCCGGTTGCGGAGAGCTCCCTCCCTCGGTAAAGATCTTCCTCCCGTTACGGGGAGGGTTAGGGTGGTGGCGGTCTTGTCAGAGTCTCCCTCCCCCGTGCGGGGAGCCACTGTCGTCAGGGTCGCGGGATTTCCCGCGTGGGCAGGGCAGGGAGGGGGTCTCGGTGGATCCGACTGTGGCGGAGGGTCAGGGGGGCTACTCGTCGACCCGAAAAGCGCTGGCCTCAATTTCGACCAGCCACTTCGGGTCGAGGAATCCCCGAACGCCAATCAGAGCCATCGCCGGCCGGATGGCGCCGAACACTTCGTTGTGTGCCTTGCCGATTTGCCGCCACCGGCGGGGGACGGTGGTGAACACGCGGGTGCGCGTGACGTCCTCCAATCCCGCACCGACACCGGCCAGCGCCTCCTGGATGATCAGCAAGCACTGACGGGTTTGCAAGTAAACGTCGGTCCCGCCTACGGTTGCTCCGTCCGGTGCTGTTGGCGCACAGCCGGAGACCTCGATGGCCGGACCTATCCGGACTGCCCGGGCATACCCAACGATCCGCTCCCACGGACGCCCGGAACTATAGACGCGGCGTTCTGACATTGCCGCCTACTTTAGCCAGAACTGGCCAGAGCGTGAAAAGGACGCGGACGCCCCAAAGGGGGAGCGACTAACTGCCCACGGGCAAGGTGCGCGGCGGAGGTCTCATCCCCTGCCTCCGCTCTTCCCTGCGGGGGTCGACCGCGTCCTGCCTAAGGA
>DASQAY010000246.1:0-3968 GCA_035635515.1 Candidatus Eiseniibacteriota bacterium
ACGGCCTATGTCGTGCTGGCTCTCGTTTGCCGGTTGTACGCCCGAAGCCTGGCAGAACTCCTGTTCGGCGCCACTCCTCCCAGCCGCCGGCGCGCCACCAGCCCGCCGTTTCTGTCGGTCACGCTGACCGTCGGCGGCCGGGGCGGGCCGGCCGGGGTACGAGACAGCCTGACCAAGCGCGAGCGAGAAGTCGCCCGCCTGGCAGCCCAGGGATACACCGCGCGCGAAATCGGCAGCCAGCTGCACATCGGAAAGCGGACGGTGGAGACCCACCTGGCGGGCGCCTATGCCAAGCTGGGTGTCCGGTCGAAGCGTGAACTCATACAGTCCGGGACGGTCTCGGCGGTCAGCCCGATGGCGGACGCCTGAAGACCGGCTGAGTCAGCGCCCTTGACCGTGATCTCTGGCCAGCCGCCCAACAGGGTGACGTGGGAGCCGTTTTCATGGTACGCTATGAGCAGATGCCGTTCGCTCAGAGCGAAACCCACGAGCTGATCCAGGAAACACTTGGCCGCTTGCTCCGCGCCCGACGGGAGGCGGCCGGCCGAACCCTGACGGAGGTGGCGGAGGCCGCCGAGCTCTCGCCGGCATTCCTTTCCGAGGTTGAGCGCGGGCTAAAGGACGTGTCCACCGACCGGCTGGTCCACCTGGCGCACGCCCTGGGCGCCTCCGCCGCTGAGGTCTACCTGGACCTGGGCCGCGAGCTGGGCGGCGGCTCCGCGACGACCGAGGCGCGCGCCTGGCCCCACGATCCTCGGCTGCAGCTCAGACGCGCGGTGGCCACTCTGCCGCCGGCGGCGCTCCGCAGCGTGGCCGACTTCAGCGTCTACCTCGCCATGACTCAGAGTGGTCCGTCAGGGCGGCGGATCGGCTTCCGGATGGAGTAAGGAGGAGATTTCCAATGGTTGTCGGCAACGTCGTGATCCCGAGTGTCATCGAGCGGAGCGGCCTGGGCGAGCGGGCCTACGATATCTACTCGCGCCTGCTCAAGGACCGCATTATCTTTGTCGGCAGTGCCATCGATGACGGCGTGGCCAACCTGGTGATCGCCCAGCTGCTGTTCCTGGATTCGGAGGATCCGGGAAAGGACATCGACGTCTACATCAATAGTCCGGGCGGGTCATTGACGGCCGGCCTGGCCATCTACGACGCGATGATGTACGTCCACCCGTTTGTGCGAACCATCTGCACGGGCATGGCGGCCAGCGCCGCCTCCCTGATCCTGGCGGCCGGGGCCCCCGGCCGGCGGATGTCCCTGCCCCACGCCCAGATCATGCTGCATGAGCCGAGCGGCGGCTCCCAGGGCACCGCCTCGGATATCGAAATCCACGCCAAGGAGATCCTGCGACTGCGCCGCACCGTGCACGAGATCTACGCGCGCCACTCCGGCCGGCCGATCGAGCAGGTGGAGCACGACATCGAGCGCGACTTCTTCATGACGCCAGTGGAGGCCAAGGAATGGGGTCTCATTGACGCCATCGTCGAGCACACCCCCCGAAACGCGTCGCCGAATGGCCACACCGACGCCACGCTCACCGACCTGAAGTAAGCGCTTCTACACCCCCACCCTGACCCTCCCCCTGAGGGGGAGGGAGAAATAGCGGCCCCGCCGGGGGGAGGGGGAAATGGGTCCCGTCACCGGAAGGGAGATCGGCGTTTATTGTGCCTGGCCGCCGAAGCCGGACTCGGGGTGCACCACGCCATTCGTGGTGTCTTTCGTCTGGACGTCGGAGTAGCTGATCTTCCAGACGCCGAGCTCATACCCCGCTGGACACGTGGTATTCGGGCCTGCTGGCGGCTGCAGTGTGAGCTGGTTCATCACCGAGCCAGTCGCATCTGCGACAAATGACCCGCTGGCGACGACCGGCCCGGTCACGACCTGCTGGTTGGACTGGTCGAGGCGGGTCGTGCTGTTGCACGCATAGTTCGCCGTCGCCGAGGCGCTCAGCCGGTAGTCGATCCGCTGTCCCGACTGGAGCCCGACTTCGTTGAAGAGGACCGTATCCGCCCAGGGATTGTTGTTCTGGGCATTCGCAATCTTGGTCACCGAAACCGGCACCTCGACGAAATGGGGCCCTGGGGTGGGCGTAGCCGTCGGCGAGGGAGTTGGAGATGGGCTCACGCTTGGCGCAACTGGCGACGAAGTTGCCGCCGATTGCAGGGGCTGACCGGCGCAGCCCGCCAGCATCAGGGTTACCGCGCCCAGAAATGCAGCCCGCATACACATGGAACACCCCGCGGAAGGCCAGAGTTACGGACGGTCCAGGAATTCCTTGACAAGCGCCTGGAAGTGATAGACGCCGTTCTCGCGCAGGGCGGAAAATCGGCCGCGGTCGTAGGACCGGGATTTGAGGCCGCGTTGCACCATCTCACAGAGCACGATGTCCTCCTGCTGGATCTCGTCGGAGAAGGCGATCGTCTGCTGCATCGACTCCCACCCCGGCCCGGTCCCGGGCTGGGCGAAGAACCACTCGAAGACGGTCAGCGTCTTGTCCACGCCCAGCGGCAGGATGACGTTCGAGCTCATATTGTCCTGGTAGATGTTGAACATAGTGTTAGGGAAAATCCAGTAATAGAGGGCGTTGTCTTCGCTGCCTGGCAGCCGGAGGTAGCGCCGATCGCGCCCGATCTCCTCCCCCGGCTTCAGCTCCCGAATGGGGGCGTGCTGCTTCGAGTAGTAGCGGAAGGTCTCCACCCGGTAGGCGTCGTAGTCCAGCTCTTTGAACAGCCCCGGATGGGCGATGGGAACATGGTACCCCTCCAGATAGTTGTCGACGTAGACCTTCCAGTTGCAGTTGATGACGTAGTCGCGCCGCTCCACCAGCTCCATCCGGTCCACGTCGTAACCGGCGGCCACCACCTCATCCGGGATTACGCCGAGGATCTCGCGCAAGGCGGGCGCCTGTGGATCGAGGTTGGCAAAGATAAAGGGCCCCCACCGATCCACCCGGACCGGCTGCAGGCAGAAGTCGTCTTTCCTGAAGTTCTCGGTGCCCTCCATCTCGCGCGCCACCTGCAGCTTGCCGTCCAGCCCATACGTCCAGCCATGGTAGGGGCATTGCAGACTTTTGCGGTTGCCCCGGCTGAGGACCACCTGGGCGGCCCGGTGCCGGCAGACGTTATAGAAGCCGCGCAGCGTCCCGTCCAGGCCGTGCGTGATCAAGATGGGCTCATCCAGGACGGTGGCCGGCTTCAGATCGCCCACCCGGGTTAGCTCGTCGGCGCGGGCGACCAGCTGCCAGGTCCGTGCGAAGATCCGCTCCTTCTCCTGCTCGGAGACCTCGGGGTCGAGATAGGCGGAACTCGGAAGGGTCGAGGCTCGAGCTACGGCCGGGTCGACATCGACGGTCTTCACGGGATGCCATTGTGACGCAAGCAATAGAAAAACGCTCCAGCCTCGGGCTGGAGCGTTTCGCGACGCGATCGATCGGGACTACATACGCCGCGCGCCCACCATGGGTCGCTCGGCGCCGATCCCCTCCGCCGGCCATCCCGCCGTGTTTCGATGCGATCGGCCGATGAGGTAGAACCAGACACCGATGGCCAGCACGATTCCCATCGTAACCGCCACCGTGATTTCGAATGGTCCCCGGTCGAGGCCCGACGATGGCCCGGTGACGCCTGCGGTGAACAGGCCCGGCCAGAGCGAGAAGACGGTCGCCGCGACAACGTAGAACTCGCACAGCAGCATGACGATCCAGGCGCCGACCATGCCTCCCGGAATCCGATAAGGCCGCGACGCGTTGGGGTACTTGTTTCGCAGCACGACCAGTGCCGGGAACGCAAAGATGTAGGAGAACGTGGTGGTCGAGATGGCGAGGGTCAAGACGACGCCAAAGAGCGCCGCCAGGTTCCCGCCGGCGAAGAGGTGGTTGACGATCACGTTGGCCAGCAGGAAGACCGTTGCCAGGATGCCGGACAGGACGTTCACCCGCACGGGCGTCCCAAACCGCGCCGAGAACCTACCC
>DASQAY010000247.1:0-6790 GCA_035635515.1 Candidatus Eiseniibacteriota bacterium
TCATGTCGATCCCATAGGCGTGACCGCCCGGCGCCACGCGCCGCGCCGACAGCAGCACGTCCAGCCCCGGCCCGCTCCCCAGGTCCAGCACCACCTCACCCGGGTGGAGCTGCGCCAGGGCGGTCGGATTGCCACAGCCCAGGCTGGCGCCGGTGGTCAGACCCACCTCCGCCAGCTCCCCAGCCACATAGTCGACCTCGTGAATGGCTCCAGAGGCGGCGTCGCTACCCCCGCAGCAGGCCGAATCGCAACAGCTGCCCGTTTCCTGCATCTGGATGGCAGTCCGGGCGTATCGGGTGCGCACCGCGTCGCGGATCGAGTCCATGATCGACCTCCTGGCTGGGGGTTCGCCGGCTCCATCGACAACGATCTATGCGACAGGTTAGCGTATCGATAGACGTTTGTCAATGGGTCTGGTACACTCATATCGATGAAGGCCTTCGCGGTGCCCGACCGGGCGAAGGGGGTCTGTTCCCCACCGCCCATGCCGCTCTCGGCAGGCCGGGTGGATCGCACAGTCGATGTGCTGAAGGCGCTGGCGGATCCCACCCGCTTGCAGATGATCGGGATGCTGAAACGCGCGCAGCAACCCGTCTGCATCTGCGACTTTACGGCGGCATTCAATTTCTCACAGCCGACGATCTCCCACCACATGGGCAAGTTGCGCGCCGCCGGCCTGGTGGAGGTTTCGCGCAAGGGCATCTGGTCCTACTACCGCCTTCGCCCCCAGCTGGAGCCCGCGACCCGGGCGCTCCTCGACGTGGTCGGCTAGCCCCAGGCCGTGGCCCGGGTCCTCTTCGTCTGCCTGCAGAATGCCGGCCGGTCGCAGATGAGCCAAGCACTGTTCGAGCGGGCCACCCATGGGCGGCACGAAGCCCGATCCGCGGGCACCCGCCCAGGACCGCGCGTCCATCCCGCCGTGGTCGAGGCCATGCATGAGGTTGGGATCGACCTCTCGGGACGCGTGCCGCGACCGTTGACCGATGACCTGGCGAAATGGGCCGACGTGGTGGTCACCATGGGGTGCGGTGACGAGTGCCCCTACATCCCCGGGAAGCGGTACCTCGACTGGGATCTGCCGGATCCGGCGGGACGGCCGCTGACAGAAGTCCGGACCACGCGCGACGACATCGGGCATCGCGTTGAGGAGCTGGTCGAACAGCTGGACAGGCCGACTGGCGGGTAGCCCCGGTTGGGCTTTAGAGGCCGCGCCGGTCCAGCCGGTCCCAGGGCGGGTGCTCGCTGCCCAGCTCACGCTTGATCTCCGTGGCGCGGTCGACATTCTCCAGGCTGTCTTCCTCGCCTTCGGGAGGACGCACCTGCCAGGGCGCCGGGTCATAGTGCGAGTGCTTGACGGGGGGTCGGAATCCCCACGGCTTGGTCGGCATCACGCCCTGCTGCTGGCGGAGCACCAGTGGGCCGCTATCCTCCGGCTCGGCGAGAACGGCTGCCTGCTCGCCGACCCCACCCGAAAGACTGAGGAAGGCCGCCGCGATAATGATCACCACGACGTACCCGCCAAACACGTAGACAGCGGCGTCGGTCAGAGACATCGGGGTCTCATTCTACGGCTGCGGCCCCGCGCTGCCTGTACATCCGACCCCCGGTGTAAAGCAGGAACACCGCGAACAGGATGCGGAGCGCTTGGTCTGGTACCAGCAGGGCGAGCATGGCGCCGGCGACGGCCCCGGCGATGCCGCCGATGGCGAGCCACCCCGCGACTGCCGGGCGGATGTTCCCCAGCCGGAGGTGGCTGACCGAGCCTGCCGCGGCGGTGGGGACGATGACGAACAGCGAGGTGCCCTGGGCCAGGTGTTGGGACAGCCCCAGGACGAGCACCATGGCCGGGACCATGACCAGGCCGCCGCAATGCCGAGCAGCCCGCTGAGCACCCCGGTCACCAGGCCAATCGCCAGCCCGAGGACGACCAGCAGCGCCCCCGAGGGACGCGAGCCCGGGTGCAAGCCGATCCCCGCGTGCAGCATGGTGGCCCCGGCGTCGATGAGCATAACGACCGCGACCACGAGCACCGCGATCGCGAACACGCGGCGGAGTGTCCGGTCCGAGATCGTGCGGGTGAGCCCGGCGCCGACCACGGCGCCGACGATCGAGGCGACCGCCAGGATCACTCCGACCAGCGGATCGACGTCGTGGCTCTGGCCCAGCACCAGGGCACCCACCAGGGCGATGGGGATGATCACCAGCAGCGAGGTGCCGACCGCCTCGTGCTGGCGCATCTTCAGCAGCTGCGTCATCCCGGGCACCATGACCAGGCCGCCACCCACGCCCAGCAGCCCGGCCAGCAGACCGGTGGCCACCCCGATGGCGACCGTCACCGCGTGCTTGGGCACCGCCCCAGTGTAGGGTCAGCGCCGGTCCTAGCCCGAATCCACCGGACTACACTGAGAGCAAACCATTCCATTGGAGGACGACCTGGATGGCAACCGCTACCGCGACCTCGCTGACCACACTGGAGTCCATCCTCGGCGACGACGCCAAGGACCTCCTGGAGCACACCTCGAAGACCATTCTCAAGTCCCAACTGCATCTGCCCGGCCCCGACTTCGTGGAACGGATCTGGATCGGCAGCGACCGGCCCACCCGCGTCCTGCGGAGCCTGCAGTCGCTGTTCGACCACGGCCGATTGGGCGGCACCGGCTACCTTTCCATCCTTCCGGTGGACCAGGGGATCGAGCATTCGGCCGGCGCCTCGTTTGCGGCCAACCCGGCCTATTTCGACGGAGAGAAAATCGTCGAGCTGGCTATCGAAGGCGGCTGCAACGCGGTGGCCTCCACCTTCGGGGTGCTGGGCTCCGTGGCGCGCAAGTACGCGCACCGGATCCCCTTCATCTGCAAGCTCAACCATAACGAGCTGCTGACCTACCCCAATAAGTACGACCAGATCCTGTTCGGCACGGTCAAGGAGGCCTGGGAGCTGGGTGCGGTGGCCGTGGGGGCCACCATTTACTTCGGTTCGGACCAGGCCGACCGGCAGCTGCAGGAGATCGCCGTGGCCTTTCATGAAGCGCACCAGCTGGGCATGGCCACGGTGCTCTGGTGCTATCTCCGCAACGCGGCGTTTGTGAAGGATGGCGTTGACTACCATCTCGCCGCCGACCTGACGGGCCAGGCGAATCACCTGGGAGTCACCATCGAGGCCGACATCATCAAGCAGAAACTGCCCGAGACCAATCGGGGCTTCGAGGTCCTGAAATTCGGCAAGACCACCGCCAAGGTGTACGACAAGCTGACCACCGACCATCCCATCGACCTCACCCGCTACCAGGTGGTCAACTGCTACCTGGGCCGCAGCGGCCTGATCAACTCGGGCGGCGCCTCGGTGGGGGAGAGCGATCTCAAGGAGGCGGTCAAGACCGCCGTCATCAACAAGCGCGCCGGCGGGATGGGCTTGATCACCGGCCGCAAGGCGTTCCAGCGCCCCTTCAAAGAAGGGGTGGCGTTGCTGAATGCGGTCCAGGACGTCTACCTGATGGACCAGGTGACGATCGCCTGAAGATGGTCCCCTCCCATCCCTGTCCCTGGGGAGGGGAGGGTCACGCCGCTGCTGAATTCGGGAACGAACCCGAACAGCTGTTTTCCGTCTTGACACCGCTCGACGAGCCCGCTAGAGTGCCCTAAAGCGCTTTAGTAAAGCGTTTTAGGCACGAGGGGAAGAAGAGGGAAGGTGGTCCGGCGCGCGCCGACACCGCTCGAAGTGGCGGCCATCGTGGGGAACGGCCGGCTGCTGGCCGGATTTGACGCCGCCGGGTCGCTGCGCATGCTCACCGGTCCCCACCTGGACTATCCGCAGCACATCCGGTCCAGCCGCATTGCAATCGGCACCGGGACGCTGGCGTGGCTCGACCGGCCTGGCTGGCGCCATCTCCAGGCCTACCTGCCCGGCACCAACGTCCTGAGCACCCGCTCGGAGCGAGTGGGAGGCCGCCTGCGGATCGAGCAGCGGGCCGTGGCGATCGGGGACGCCCTCGCCATTGCCGTCCGCATCGACGGGCCGACCGCAGCCCGGCTCCGGTGGGAGCTGGCGCTGCAGGTGGGAGGCCAGATGCTGGCCAATGCGCTCATCTACCATCCCGACCGCGACGTGCTGCACGCCTACTTCCGCGAACACGCGCTGGCTATCGGGGTGAGCCCGCGGCCGTCCGAGGTCCGCGCCCAGGCGAAGGGTGCGGGTGGCGGCGGCGTGAGCCGTCCGGCCGGCTTCCGCCTGGCGGCGGTTGGCGACGTGACCGCGGTGCTGGACGTCCCGGCCCAGCCGGGGCGCGCCGTCCTGCTGCTGATCGCGCTGGGCTCGTCTGCGGCGGTGATTGACCGCCTGGTCGAGCTCCGCCGCCAGCTGGACGCTTCCGCCGAGTGGCCGTCGGAATTCGCGCCGCCGCCGCTCAGTGGGGCAACCCGGGCGGCCGCGGTGGATGGCATTCCCGGCCTGGCCCGGGTTCGGGCCGCGGCCTCCGACGCCTACGCGCGCAGCATCCTGACCATTGCCCAACTCACAGACCGCAGCGGCGCCCTCATGGCGGCGCCACCGGTGGACGCGCAGTACCGTGGCAGCGGCGGCTACGGGTATAGCTGGCCACGCGATGGGGCGTTCATCGCCCATGCCCTCGATGTCGCGGGCGAACGCGGGGCCTCCCGCTCTTTCTACGAATGGATCCTGGCACTCCAGCCCGAAAACGGCATCTGGGAGCAGCGCTATTTTGCCGACGGTGTACTGGCGCCGTCGTGGGCGGTCCATCAGCTGGACGAGAGCGGCGCCGTCCTGTGGGGACTGGACCATCATCTGCGCGTCGCCTGGGACGGCCCGCTGGCGGAGCGAGGCCTGGCGGCCGCGGTCCGCACGTTTCGCGCCATCACCCAGATGGCCGCCGAAACGGGCTGGCCGCCGGTGACGCAGAACCTGTGGGAAGACCAGGACGCCGCCCACCTCTACACGCTGGCGGCACTGCTGGCGGCCGCCACCGCCTGGGCGGCGCGGGCGCGCGACGCCCACGATCGCGAAGCCGGCTCGCTGCTGGCTCGATGCGAAGAACGGCTCCGCGCGGCCCTGGACGCCTGGCCGGTCGACCCGCGGAGCGGCGCGCTGGCCCGGGCCCTGGTCCAGGACCACAGTGTCGAGCCGGTCCCGGATTTCACGCCCGACGCCAGCCTGCTCGCGCTGAGCGTCCCCTTCGGCGTGCTGGCTTCGGACAACGCGCGCCTGACGGCCACCGTCCAGGTTATCGAGAAGACCCTGGTCATGCCCTCGGGCCGGGTCCGCCGCTACCACGGCGACACCTACCGGGGCGGCAACCCCTGGCCCCTGTTCAGCCTGTGGCTGGCCTGGCACTACCTGCGCACAGGCCGGACCCGCGACGCGCTTCCCCTTTTCGATCGCGCCCTCCAGGATCGAACCGCGACCGGCTTGCTAGCGGAGCAAGTCGATGCCAGGACCGGCGAGGCCATCTGGGTGGTCCCGCTCGCCTGGGCGCACGCCTGGTTCCTCGAAGTCGTGCACGCGATGATCCCGCCGTCGGCTCCGCACAGCCGGGACTACTTCTTCGACGACAACCCTTCGGCCCAACGGCTGCGGCGGGCCCGGGCCCTGTATGGCGGTCTGTTCCATTACGGGCTACCAACGCCGGTCGGCGCGTCCGGGCCGGCACCGGAGCTGGAAGTCGAATCGCGGGCCGGTGTGGCGCTGAAGTCGGTCACCGCGGAGATCGCGGGTGGGCCAGTGCTGCCGCTGGTCAAGGCTGCCTCCAACGGGCACGGGGTAACGGTGTGGCGGGCTACACTGCCCGTTGCGGAGCCCGCCACCGTGGTGCGATATCGCATCCGCGGCGATCGGCCGGACGGCCCGCCTCTCTACGCCACCGACGCCGATCCCCGCCTCGGCGGCCAGGAGTTTGCCGTCGAGGTGGTCCCCGCCGAGCCGCCGGACTGGACCGTCGACGCCCTCGCCTACCACGTCATGGTGGATCGGTTCGCTCCGACCGGCGCTCAGCAGTGGCCGGCGCTGGGCTCGGCCACGCAGCTCTACGGGGGCACCCTCGACGGAATTCGCGAGCACCTGGACCACATCTCCAGCCTGGGCGCGAACCTGTTGTGGCTCAGCCCGGTGCTGCGGAGCCCGAGCCATCACGGCTACGACCAGGCCGACCACTTCGCGGTCGAACCTCGCTATGGCGGCGACCCCGCTCTCCATCGCCTGGTGGAAGCCGTGCATGCCCGCGGCCTGCGCGTGATCCTCGACTTTGTACCAAACCACACCGGGCGGACCCACCCGCTGTTTATCAAAGCCCTGCAAGAGGACGCCGGCCCGGCCAGCTTCTACCGGTTCTGGCAGTGGCCGCACTATTACCGGTCGTTTTTCGATCACATCGTCCTCCCCGAGCTCGACACCAGCAACGAAGCGGTGCAGGAGTACCTGGTGGGGGTGGCGCGGCATTGGGTGACCGCATTCGGCGTCGATGGCTACCGGCTCGACCACGTCCCGGGAGTCGATCCAGCGTTCTGGGTGCGGTTGCGCCGTGAGTTGCGCCAGGTCCGCCCCGATGTCTTCCTCCTGGGTGAGGTGGCGGGAGAAGACCCGGACATTGCCCCGTACCGCGGCCGGCTCGATGGGGTCGTCGACTTCGGACTGGCGGGTCTGCTGCGCCGCACCTTCGCCGACGGGACCATGCGGCTCAAAGAATTCGATCGAGCCCTGCAGCGTCACGAGCAGTCGCTGGCCGGCCTGGTGCGGGGGACCATCCTCGACAACCACGACATGAACCGGTTCCTGTGGCTGGCC
>DASQAY010000248.1:0-4169 GCA_035635515.1 Candidatus Eiseniibacteriota bacterium
TCAGCCAGGCGCCCCGGGCACCGATGGTGCTGACGCCGACGGCCGGCGAGTTCAGCTAAGCCACTCCAGTCCCATCCCTTTAGAGAGGGGCAAGGGGAGGGTGTGCCTTAGTTGAGTCCGCTTCTCAGCCGGATCTCAGGCCCGTTTCAGCCGAGGGAGGTAGCGTCGATCACGATGGAACAGACTGGCTCGCCTCCAATCTGGCGCCGGCCCGTCACTCGCCGGTCGGTGCTGGCCGCCGGAGCCACCGGCGCCGCGGCCACCGCGGTGGCGGTGCTGTGGAAGGGCGATGCCCTCAGCCAGGTCCTGAACCACCTGCGGGATACCACCCACGGCTACCAGGGCGTGTTCGCCAGCCAGCGCGTTCGGGTGGCACACCTCCTGCGTCGCGCCGGGTTCGGCGCCACCCCCGCCGAGCTGGACCGGTATGCGGCGATGGGCGTCACCGGCGCTACCAGCGCCCTGCTCAATTACCAGGCGACCTCCAACCAGACCCTGGAGGCGGCCCTGGCGAGTATCGACCCCACCACCCTGGCCGGTGGCAAGGGCGCGGGCACCATCCAGGCCTGGTGGCTGCAGCGGATGGTGCAGACGGCCCGTCCGCTGGAAGAGCGGATGACCCTCTTCTGGCACGGGCTGCTCACCAGCGGACTGGACAAGGTCGGCCCGGCGCCGCTCTTCATCCAGAACCAGCTGTTCCGCACCATGGCGCTGGCCAATTTCGACGACCTGCTCAAGGCGGTGTCCAAGGACCCGGCCATGATGCTCTACCTCGACACCGAGACCAACCGCAAAGGGCGGCCCAACGAGAACTACGCCCGGGAGCTGATGGAGCTGTTCACCACCGGGATCGGCCACTACACCGAAGACGACGTGCGCGAGTCGGCCCGCGCCTTCACCGGCTGGACCCTGAACGCCACCCCCAAGGACCGGCGCAACGCCACCGCGTCGAGCTTCGTAGCTCGCTTCCACGACGATGGCATGAAGACCTTCATGGGCAAGACCGGCAATTTCACCGGCGACGATATCGTGGAGATGCTGGTGCCGCTGCGGGCGACCGCCGAGCGGCTGACAACCCGGCTGTTTGGGTTCTTCGCCTACCCCAACCCCGAGCCAGCCATCGTGCACCACCTGGCCGACGTCTTCCAGCAGAACCGCTACAGCGTTCGGGCCGTGGTCAGCGAGATCTTCGCCATGGACGCCTTCTACTCGGAGAAGGCGTACCGGTCACTGGTGAAGAGCCCGGCCGAGTTCGTGGCCCAGTCCCTCCGCGGGCTCTCTCCCTCTCCCTCAGGGGGAGCCACTATTGTCAGGGTCGCGGGATTTCCCGCGTGGGCAGGGCAGGGTGGGGGTGTGCCCCAGGCCACCACCGCGATGGCGCCCATGGGCCAGGTCCTCTTCTATCCGCCCAACGTCGCCGGCTGGCCGTCCGGGTCATCGTGGATCAACAGCTCAACCCTGCTCAGCCGGGTGAACTTCGCCACGGCCCTGGCCCAGAAGTTCGGGTCCACCGCGTCGCTGGACCAGTTGCTCGCCACGTTTGTGGACGGCACCGTGTCGCCGACCACCCACGACACGCTCACCCAGTTCGCGCACGACAATCCCGGCGCCGCCGCCGACCTGCTGTCCCTGACCCTTTCGACGCCGGAATTTCAGCTCAACTGAATGGAGTGGATGGAACCATGTTCAGCCGCCGCGACTTCCTGAAGCAGGGCCTGCTGCCGGTCTTTGCCGGCTCCGCGGTGCCCACGGTCTTCGCCAATGGGGTCGTGGCCTCGGCGGCCGACTCCCCGAACGCGCCGATCAGCGACCGGGTCCTGGTGCTGGTCCAGCTGGCCGGGGGCAATGATGGCTTGAACACGGTCATCCCCACCCAGGATGGGGCCTACCACGACGCCCGCCCGACGCTGCGCGTGGATGCCGCCACGGCGCTGCCGCTCACCCCGTCGCTGGGCCTGCACCCGAATCTCAAGAACCTGAAGGCGCGCTTCGACGCCGGCCAGCTGGCCATCGTGCAGGGCGTCGGCTATCCGAGCCCGAACCTGTCGCACTTCGCCTCCATGTCCATCTGGGAGACGGCCAGCGTGCAGGGCGGGATCGGCGACGGCTGGCTGGGCCGCTACCTGAATTACCTGGACCAGGTGGGCGAGAGCCCCAATCACGCGCTGGAGGGGCTGAGCGTGGGTCCGGTGATCGCGCCCGAGCTGCGCTCACTGAAGACCGCCACGGCCGCCCTGCAGAACATCCAGAGTTTTCGGCTCCAGCCCCTGCCCTCCAGTGCGCACGGCACCCCGGTTGACGCCGAGAACCCGCTGATGAAGTTCTACGGCGCCTTTCATAAGACTTCCCCGGCCCCCTACGGCGCCCTCCTCGACACCACGCTGACGGAGGCGCTAACCAGCTCCAGGGCTCTGCAGGCGACCGACAAGGCGTACCAACCCAAAGCGACCTATCCCGACAAGAGCCCCATCGCCAGCTCACTTCGGCTGGTCGCTGAGACCCTGGTCTCAGGGCTGGGCGTGCGAGTGGCCCACGTCACCCTGGGCGGCTTCGACAACCACAGCAACGAGAAGCCGGTGCACGACAAGCTGCTGGCGGACCTGGACGCCGCTCTGGGCGCCTTTCTCCTGGACCTGGAGGGCCACGGGCTGGCCGACCGCGTCCTGATCATGACGTGGTCGGAATTCGGGCGACGGGTCACAGAAAACGGCAGCCGCGGCACCGATCACGGCACCGCCGCTCCCATGTTCGTCCTGGGGGCGCCAGTCAAGGGCGGCCTGTACGGCGAGACGCCGAGCCTGCGCGCGCTCAACAACGGAAACTTGCAGTTCACGACGGATTTTCGGGCCGTCTACGCCACGGTGCTGCAAGGCTATCTCAAGGCGCCTGCGTCGGATTTGCTGGGCGGCGACTTCGGCACCATCCCCCTGCTCAAGGCATAGGCGAGCGTTGTCCCCTCCCTCCAGGGAGGGGCATGGAAGGGTGCCGCGTATTTCCCGTTAGCGCCGCTCTCCCCACGTCGCCTCGATGCCGCGCACGTCACCGTCTTCGTCCCTGAGAACGATGACGTCGACGTAGCCGAGGAAGTCGAGGTCGTAGCGCATCGCATCGGCCTGCTGACCGCCGAGCTCGAGCAGGAGCCCACCGCCGCGCCGAAGAAAGCGAGGGCTTTCGGTCAGGACGCGCCGGAGGATGTCGGTGCCGTCGGGGCCGCCGTCGTACGACAGCGGCGACTCGAACGCGAAGGTGTCGCGTTGCAGCAGCGGCAGGGCGGACGTCGGTACATACGGCACCACGCCCACGACGACGTCGACGTGTCCTTCGAGCGTGTGCGGCAGTGGCGCGAACAGGTCACCGCGGTAGACCTCCACGCCATTCGCGGCTGCGCAGGCAACGGCACGTTCGTCGACGTCGGACGCCACCACCCACGCGCCGGGACGCTGCGTCGTCAACGTCTTGGCGATGGCGCCGGTCCCGGTGCAGAGATCGATTGCCGTCCCGGTTGCCGGCAGACGTTCGACGGCACGGCGCGCGAGCGGCTCGCTCTGCCAACGCGGAACATACACACCGGGATCGACCCGGATCTCCAGCCCGCAGAACGAGACGCGCCCGATGATCCAGCCGAGTGGCTCGCCCGTGAGGCGACGCCCGACGAGCGAGTCGAGACGCTCGCCATCGCCGGCCGCGCCAGCGAGGAGCTCGGCCGCCTCCTCTTCCGCTGCGATAAACCCGGCAGCCGAGAGCAGCGCAGCGAGTCCATGGAGGTCGTTGGGCGTCGGCACGCTCGCCATGGTAAGGTCTCCTCCCCATCGCCGAGAGAGCAGGAAGCCATAAGGATTTCCATCCCCATCAGCCCGGATCCACCGATCGGACGACGCAGATTGGGATGCCCGGCGAGATGAGCGGAAGGAGGCGACGAGCACGCGAAGGAGCGCACCTGAACGGTGCGTGACTGAGCGCGCGCAGGAGACGACGCCCCGATCGCTCGCCTGGCGCCCAAGATGCAAGTTCGATTCGGTGGATTCGGGCTAAGCCCGGATTCGGGCTAAATCCTGGGCGCCGAGGCCGGCTCAGGCCTGAGGCGCGACGCCTTCGGGCCGGCCCGAGCCCAGCGCGCTCAGCGGCTCGGTCGCCACGTCGGTCAGCTGGCGCATGACCTCCATCGATTC
>DASQAY010000249.1:0-4596 GCA_035635515.1 Candidatus Eiseniibacteriota bacterium
TCACGCTGGCTCTGGTGATCCTGGCAGTGGGAACCAACTTCACCGCGGTGCAACGCATCTGGGTAGTCTGGCAGCAGAACCGCGCCGCGCTGCGCGCGCAGCGGCGGCGGCCGCTGGCCGCCGGGGCGGACGATGCCGGCACCGCGACCCCGGCCCGACCGGCGAAGCGCCGGTTCTTCGAAACACCTTAGCCCGAGTCGGCTTAGTGTTCTTCCTTGGAGGTTTGAGAACACGACAGACACCGCGGCCTGCACCTGACTGTTGGACGTGATCACGCCTCCTGGGGCAGGCGTTCGCTCCCGTCGCTCGGGCGGGAGCCTCTCGGAATACCCCCACCCCTACCCCTCCCCGCAAGGGGGAGGGAGATTCGGTCCCTGCACGCGGGAAGGCAACCAGGCCTTTCTCAAACCACACAGAGAACATCACTTAGGCCGAATCCGGTCTAAGCGGAGGAGGCCTTCCCTACCCCTCCCGAAGGAGGAGGCGAAGTCTGCGGCTCGCCCACGAACAGGCGCTTCTTCACCGCCAGGTAAATCACGATGGCCACGTTGGCGGCCAGGATGCCAACTTTGAGCAGGGTGATCCGGGTAATCACCCCATGCAGCTCAAAGGGAATCCCCAACCCGCCGGCGATCACTATCAGGTACTCGGCCCACCGCCGCCGACGCGCCAGCCCGATGGCCTCGATCAGTTCCAGGACGCCAAAGGCGAGGGTGCCAAGCGCAATCAGGACCACCGTCCGTGGGGGAAGGAAGCCCAGGCCCTGGAGGGCGCGGGTCAGGAGGTGGCGGAAGAAGTTGCGGCCAGGGTTTTCGTTGAGCTCCGCAACCCAGGCACGAACCAGGTGGGCCATCTGCCGGCTGCCGGTCAGGAGGGCGATCCCCAGGACGAGAGCCAAGCCACCGCGAATGGACCGCTCCAGGACGATCAGGCGGATGATGGTGTCGACGGGCTGCGACTCGCGCCCCAGTTCATGTTTGAGCTTCTGCCACCAGCTCATGCCGGCAACGCCTCCAGCAGCCGGTCCACGTCGTCCTCGTTGTTGTAGTAGTGGGGCGACGCCCGGAGGAAGTCTCCCTTACGCGAGAGAATGACGCGGGCATCGCGCAGCCGGGCCTCTACCTCATCGGGCACCGTCCGTGGATGACGGAACGACACGATGCCCGAGTGCTCGGCGGGCTTGACGCCGGGGGCGACCAGCTGGTACCCGCGTCGGGGCAGCTCGTCACGCAGCAGCTGGGCCAGGTGCAGCACATGCGCCTCCACCCGGGCCAGCCCGGCCCGCACCAGCAGGTTGAGGGCCGCTCCCAGGCCCAGGATGCCGGGCAGATTGGGGGAGGCGTCTTCGAAGCGCCGGGCGGTCGGTTTGAGGGTCAGGTCGTAGTCAAAGTACTCGTGGTCCTTGACCACGCTCTCGGTCCCGATACTGGATGGGCGCAGCTGCTCGAAGAGCCGCGCCCCCACGTAGCTCACGCCGATCCCCATGGGGCCCAGCAGCCACTTCTGGGCGCCGGCGGCCAGAAAGTCCATGGGGAGAGACCCGACATCGATGTCCAGCCCACCGATCGCCTGCACGCCGTCGACGACCAGGAAGATGTCGCGCTGGCGGCAGCCGCGGCCAATGGCTTCCAGGTCGCTGCGGAAGCCATTCCAGAACTGAACCAGGCTGATGGCAACCAGCCGGGTCCGGCCGTCGCAACGGTCCAGCAGCCCGCCGGCATCGACGCGGCCGTCGATCGGTTGGTACAGCCGAAGTTCCACCCCACGATCCTCTAACGCCATCCAGGGATAGATATTCGCGGGGTACTCCCCCTGGACCCCCACCACATTGTCTTTGGGGTGCCAGTCCAGGCCGGCCGCCACCAGCGACAGGCCGGCCGTGGTGCTGTGGGTGAAAGCGCAGGTTTCGGGACGGACCCGCAGGAGCTGCCCGACCAGGCCGCGGACCTGTTCCCGCAGCTTCCACCACTGGGCTTCGTCGAAGGGCTCTTCCCCCTGCCGTCCCAGGTAGACGTCGATGGCAGCCCGCACCGGTCTGGCCAGCGGCGCGATGGATGCCGCGTTCAGGTAGGCATAGCGCTGGGTGATCGGAAACAACTCGCGCATCTCCTGCGCGGTGAGGGGCATGAGCCTTTGCACACTACACGAAGGGACCCTCTGGGGGAGGCCAACGTGAAGACCTGCTAACCATCCACCCCTCCCCGACCGCTCCCCGTGAGGGAGGGGGAAAGTGAAGACATATCGAGGCGCGTAATCTGAATCGAGCCATGCCCGCGGTTGACGACAAAGTGCTGGAGACGTTCCGCCAGATCGCCCTCCCGGTGGAGGCCTTCGCCAGACGGCACGACGTCCGCATTGATCGCTACCCAAAGGGGAAACCCGCCTGGGAGCTGCGCTTCGCGCGCGGCCAGGGCGGCGAGGCGGCCATCGTGCTCAGCTATCGGGAGCCGACTGGGCACGTCCTGGATATCAGCGCCGTCTGGTGGCTGGACGATTTCGCCGCCCGGACGCGGCGCGTCCACTCGGAAAAAATCGGCGCGCACTACGGACGCGACGGGGACCTGGCCCTGGAGCGCTTGCTGGAGGATAGCTTTACCCGGATCGGCGGCTGGACGGAGGCCGACCTGGGACCGGCGCGCGGCCCCTATCGGGACTGGGCGAGGACCCATACCGCGGAAAGCTTCGCCGCCCAACGGGAGCGGCTGCCGAGGCATTGAACACCCCGGAGCAGGAACTGCGACTGGCCTTTGCCCGGATGGCTGGCATCGTCCTCGCCTTCATCGTGCTGACCGTGGGTGGCGGTATCGCCCTGATCGTGGGGGCGGCGCTCATCTTCCGCTTCCTTTACGGGGGGTGACCGGCGCGTAGCCCGAATCTGGGTCAGCCCCAGCGGCGAGCGACGTCCGGGGAGGCTCGAGTCACCCGGTCGGGATGGAGCAGGCCAGCCATGATCTCCACGCTGTCCACCAGGCGCGGGCCCGGCCGGCTGAAGTAGGCGTTGCCGTCGACCACGTAGACGTCGCCACGGCGGACCGCGGGCAGCGCCTCCCAGCCGGGCTGCTGCTCCAGCAGCGGCATCTCCTGCAGGCTGCGATCCAATGAGAAGCCGCAGGCCATCACCACGATGACGTCCGGGCCGGCGGCCACCACCTCCTCCCAGGCGATCACTCGGGCGGGCTGGCGACGATTCCCCAGCAGGTCCTGGCCGCCGGCCAGCTCGACCACCTCCGGCGTCCAGTGGCCGCTGCCAAAGAGTGGATCGATCCACTCCAGGCACAGGACTCGGCGCGGCTCCCGCTGTCCGACCAGGCGGGTTACCGCGGACACTCGCTGCTTCAGCCCGGCGACGACCCGATCGGCCTCGTCCATCCTGCCGGTGAGCCGGCCGACCAGCTGCATGTGGCCATAGACATCCGACAGGCGTTCGGGCTCCAGGGAGACGAGCTGGGTCGAGCCGCCGAGCCGGCGGGCGGCGGCTTCCACGATCGGGTACGACACGGCGCAGACCTGGCACAGCTCCTGAGTCAGGATCAGGTCAGGGTCCAGGGCCGCCAGCCGGTCGGCGTCCAGATGGTAGATGCTGCTGCCCTCGTGCACCAGCCGCCGGATGTGGCGATCGATCGCTCCACCGGTGGTCTTCGGGCTCAGCACGCTGGCGGTAACGACCGGTTTGCGCTTTACCCCGGCGGGGAAGTCGCATTCATGGGTCACGGCCACCAGTTGATCCTCCAGGCCGAGGGCGCAGACAATCTCGGTGGCGCTGGGCAGGAGGGAGGCGATTCGCATCCGGGCTCAGGCGGGGACGAAGGGATTGAGGAGCATCTCGGACTTGATCTCGGTCCGGGGGCCGTGTCCCGGATAGACCACGGTCTCCGGCGGGAGCTGGTACAGGACATTTCGAATGGAGAAGACGATCTTCTGCATGTCGCCGCCGGGCAGGTCCGTGCGCCCAATGCTGCGCTCGAATAGCGTGTCGCCGCTGAAGCAGTCGAGGCCCACGACGAAGCAGACCGATCCCTGCGTGTGTCCCGGCGTCTCCAGCACGCGCAGCGCGAGATCCGCGAACGGGATCTGTAGATCAGGCGCCAGCGGCAGGTCGATCGCGAACGGGGCAAAGCCTGGCGGGATGAACGGCATCTCGGCAAAGCGATGGAAGTCGACGATGGCCAGATCGGCCGGGTGCATCGCCACCGGAGCCCGGGTGGCTTCCCGGACCGATGGCACCCCCGCCAGGTGGTCGACATGACCATGGGTGAGCAGGATCCGGTCCACCTGCAGCCCGTCGCGCTCGACCAGGTCCAGCACCGACTGGTATTGCAGCCCCGGATCGATGATCACCGCGGTCCGGCTGTCCCGGCGGCGCAGGACGTAGCAGTTTTGGGCAAACAGCGGGTCTTTGAAGACGGACAGCTGAAGCCGTTCGCGAAGCGCCTCGGCCGGCGTCACCTCTTGAGTCTAAGCCCGGATTCGGGCTAAATCCTGGGCGCCGAGGCCGGCTCAGGCCTGAGGCGCGACGCCTTCGGGCCGGCCCGAGCCCAGCGCGCTCAGCGGCTCGGTCGCCACGTCGGTCAGCTGGCGCATGACCTCCATCGATTC
>DASQAY010000250.1:0-1782 GCA_035635515.1 Candidatus Eiseniibacteriota bacterium
CGTGCCCCAGCCGTCTCGCCTTTCCGGCCGGTCATCTAGCCCCCGTCGACGCGGCCGCAGTCTCCACGGGTTCCGGCGCCGATCCGCCGGTGCACCTAGTCGCCAGTTCCTCTCAGACCTGATCACAGATCACCGAATCCAAATCCGCGCGCGCTCGGGCGTGATGGCCGCCGTCCTCGTGCTGACGCTCGCTGCGTTGGCGCTGCGGCTCGCGCAGCTGCAGGTGGTCAACGGCGCCCGGCTGCAGCAACTCGCTCAACGCCAGCAGCTCGAGACGATTCTGTTCGAACCCCATCGGGGTCGGATCCTCGATCGACAGGGCCGACCGCTCGCCGTCAATGTCGAAGCGCCCTCGATCTACGCGGTGCCGAGTGCGATCCCCGATCCGCACGCCTTCGCCGTGCGCGTGGCCCCCATTCTCGGCCAGCGCCCCGCTGAGGTGGAGCGGCGCTTGGAGGTTGGTCGCGAGTTCGCCTGGCTCGCCCGCAAGGTGAGTCCCCAGGTAGTGACCCGCTTGCGCGCGCTAGGTCTCGACGACCAACTCGGTGTGTTGCCCGAAGACCGGCGCGCGTACCCGGATGGGTTACTGGCCGCGCATGTGCTGGGTTTTGCGGGGATTGATAACCAAGGATTGTCAGGGGTGGAGCTCGCGTACGACGAGACGTTGCGCGGGACGGCCGGCAAAGCGATCGTCGCGCGCGACGGCTTGGGCCGGGTCCTCGTCGAAACACAGCACGCCGTCCCCGCGCCCCAGGACGGCCGAGACATTTTACTGACCATCGACCAGGTCATTCAGCACATTGCCGAACGCGAACTCACCTCCGCCGTGGCCGACAGTGGCGCCCGGGGCGGATGGGTCGTGGTCATGGATCCGACCAACGGGGAAATTCTCGCCATGGCCGCCGCCCCCGCGTTTGATCCCAACCTGGTGCCCGAGATGCGTCCGTCCCGCTGGGTGAACCCCGCGGTCTCCGAGGCGCACGAGCCCGGCTCCACCTTCAAAATCTTCCTCATGGCCGCCGCGCTCGATTCGGGAGCGGTGCTATCGACCGACCGGTTCTACTGCGGCGGGTCGGTGAAAGCTCCGGGGGGTGCGGTCATCCGCGACAGTTTGAACAAGCATCATGGCTGGCAAACGATGGCGGAGATCGTCAAGAACTCCTGCAACGTCGGGGCGGCGCAAGTCGGCACGCATCTGGGGAAGGCGGAGTTCTACAACTATATTCGCGCGTTTGGGTTCGGCAAGCCGGTGGGGATCGATTTGCCGGGGGAGTCATCAGGCATCGTGCCCCCGCCTTCGACCTGGCTCGGTCCCGGCCTGCAGACCATTTCGTTCGGCCAAGGCATTTCGACGACGGCTATTCAGCTGCTGACGGCCTCCACGGCGCTAGTGAATGACGGCACCGTGGTCCGACCGTATGTCATGCGGGCGCAGCGCGACCGCGCGGGTCGCCTCATCACCGCTGTCGGGCGCCAGCCGCTGCGGCAGGTGATCAAACCGGAGACCGCGCGAGCCATCGTGCAGATGATGGTCGGGGCCACCGAAGGCGGCACCGGCAAAGGGGCCCGGATTGATGGATATGCGGTCGCGGGGAAGACGGCGACCGCCGAAAAGCCGGGGTCGACGGGGGGCTATGATCCGGGCCGCTATGTGGCGTCGTTTCTGGGTCTCGTGCCCGTCCCCGACCCGCGGTTTGCCATCCTTGTGGCCCTCGATGAGCCCCGCGGGGCGTACTCCGGGGGAGAGGTGGCCGCTCCCGTGTTCAAGCAGATCGCCTCACA
>DASQAY010000251.1:0-2719 GCA_035635515.1 Candidatus Eiseniibacteriota bacterium
GTCGGGATGGCCGTCGTCGGCGCTTGCCTCACCCTTCTTTCGCCGCGCCGGACGCTCCGCCGCGAGGGAGCGTACATCGAGACCCTGCCGAAGCAGGTGGATGCTCTCCAGATAAGACAGGCGCTCCACCAGCCAACCAACCCGGTAGTGCACGGCGAACCAGGTTTCGTTGGGCGCGGGATGTCGGTGGCGGCGCCGCCAGCGTCCCACCGCTTCCTTGAAGGTTGGGGCAAAGCCGCCTTCGCCGCCGCCCCGACGATCGGTTCCCGCAGTGGCCGGCACGAACGGATTCTAATTCCCGGTCGAGCGCCGCTCCTCCGGTCGTCGAACAATCCGGATAATGCGGGAGTGCGGCTCAGCGAGATCATGGCCACCGCCAATCGCCTCGCGGGCTGTGTCCAGACTCCGCCCGACTCGCAGGTGTACCTCGACGGTGAGGTGCGGCGAGTCTTCGTCGGTATCGACGTCGACGTCGGCGAGCTGCTCCTGGCCCGGGCGCTCGGCGCCGACGGGGTGATCGCCCACCACCCGATCGGTTCTCACGCCCGGCTCGGCCTGGCCAGGGTCATCGAAGGCCACGAAACCCAGATGCGGGCGGTCGGGATCCCAGAGGAGGTCGCCCACGACATGATGCTGGCCCGTCAGCGACCGGTGGCCCACGGCCTCCACACGACCAACTACGACCGCGTGGTGGATGCGGCGCGCCAGCTCGAGATGCCGATGATGAATATCCACCTGGCCGCCGACCTCATCGGGCGTCAATTCTTTATCGACCTCGTCCGCAGGGTGGTCGACGGCGGGGCGAAGACCGTTGGCGGCCTCTTGGGCGAGCTCAAGACGATCCCGGAAATGGAGGCCTCGCTGGTGCAGCCGGAGCTGTGGCTGGGGGAGCCCGACAACCCGATTGGGCGCTGGGTCGTTCAAATGGCCGCCGGAACCAATGGCGGCGCAGCCGTCTATCGCACGTATTATGAGCAGGGCATTGATACCATCCTGGCGATGCACATCGACGAGCGGGACCTGAGGGAGCTGGAGCAGCTGCAGCGCCCCGAAGCGAACCTGGTTATCACCGGCCACATCCCCAGCGACTCCATCGGGATGAACCGGGTGATCGATGCCCTGGAGAAGCAGGGAATCGAAGTTATCGCGGGCTCCGGAGTTATACGACCGTAGACCACAACGAGGAGGACCGCTTGGACGCATCAGCACCTCACGCATACGGCAATGAAGCGGAGCGCCGCTACCACCTCCGACGGCTCGACGACCTGCTGGAGGCGCTGGAACGGCTGAACCTGGCCGAGGCCAAGACGCTGCCCGAGGCCGTCAAGGCCCGGATCGAGAAGGAAGGCATCACCGTCGAGGACGGCACCAGCTTCAGCCGCCTGATCGAGATGGTCTGGGCGCAGCAGGAGAAGTACCTGATCGATCTCAAGGCGGACCGGCGCAAGGGATCCCGTCGCGTTGGCGACGGCGTCATCGCCTCGCACCGCGTCCTCGACGCCTTCATCCTGGGGCGACTCAACATCGCCGGCAAAAGACGGAGCCGCCTGACCGGCTAGCTACTCGTAGGCCTCTCGGTGGTGGCCCGCGACGCCCGGCTGCTGTCGGAGCCGGCCCAGTGGTCCGAAGACCACGATCAACGCGGAAGCCATTCCGATCAGACCGCCAGTCACGATGGTTAAGGGCGCGCCCACCGCGCCCGCCAGGATCCCACCCGCGAGGTTGGCCAGCGGCCACGCCCCCCAAAACATGGTGCGCAGGGTGGCCGTCATGCGGCCTTGCAAGTCGTCCGGCGTCACCGACTGTCGCAAGCTGACCTGGCTAACGTTGTAAATCGAGTCGCAGACCCCTACTAAGAACTCGGCGCCCACCAGGGTGGCGAGTGGCAGGACAACCAGCGCCAGCGGCCATATGAGGAAACCTGCTCCAACTCCCGCGACGGTGATGGCCAGAGTGGCGCCCAACCCCAGATGGCGGATCACGGTACCAACCATGAACGCTCCGATCACCGCGCCGACGCCGCCTGCGGCAAAGACCAGCCCCAGCGCTCCCGGGCTCAGCCCCAGGTTTCGGTACGCGAACAGATAAAACGCCGGTTCGGCCAGGTGGAATCCCAGGGCCCCGACGGTCAGCAGGAGGGCCATGCTTCGCAGGATTGGATTGCCGAAGACCAGCCGGAGACCGTCGCGAATCTCGGCCAGGACGCCCAGCTGCGGATGGCCCTCGAGGCGGGGCGATGGCTCGGTCTGCTGGATCCAGGCAATGGTGGCGACCGACACCAGGAACGAGAGGGCGTCGGCCAGCATCGCCTGAGCCGCGCCCACCAGCTGGATCAACCCTCCGGCCAGAGCCGGTCCGGTCAGGTAGGAGCCGGAGTGACTTACTTCGAGCTTTGTGTTGGCTTCCAGCAGGTCGGCGCGGCCGGCCAGCGTCGGAACATAGGCGAGATAGCCGATGTCGAAGATCACGGTGCCAACGCCCAGAACGGCGGCCACCGCGTAGAGCTGGAGCAGCGTCAGCGTCCCAATGGCAGCGGCCACGGGAATTGAAAGTAGGGCCACGGCCCGCAGCGCGTCGGCGGCGATCATCAGCGGGCGGCGGCGGACGCGGTCGATCCACACGCCCACAAACAGGGCCAGGACGGGGAAGGCCACCCGCTCAAGAGCGGCTAGTAGCCCGACCTGCGCGGCGGTCGCGTGCAACAGGAGAATGGCGATGG